>NZ_LGCW01000311.1:0-40307 GCF_001279365.1 Streptomyces sp. NRRL F-5755
CCCCGAGCACCGACGCGACCGCCACCCCACTGAAGATCAACGACGTCGCCGCGGCCACCGACCGTGCCTCGACCAGCCGCACCGCCAGCCCCGCCGCGAGCGCCCACACCCCGCCCATCCCCACCCCGACCAGCACCCGCGCCACCACCATCACCCCGAAATCCGGCGCCCAGGCGGCCAGCAGATTGGCCGCCGCCAGCATCGCCAGCAGCCCGCACAGCACCTTCCGCCGGTCCGCCCGGCCCACCGCCAGCGTGAGCACCGGCGCCCCCACCGCCGCGACCACACCCGTCACGGTGAGCGTCAGGCCCGCCGTACCGTCCGTGACCCCCAGCGCGCCCCCGATGGGCGTCAACAGCCCCACCGGCAGCATCTCCGACGTCACCACCGTGAACGTGGCCGCCGCCAGCGCCCCCACCGCGGCCCACCCCGCGCCCCTGCTTTGCCGCAACCCACCGTCGCGGCCCGCCGTTTCCTCGATCGTCGTCATGCACCCCAGCCAATGCGGAGCCGCCCGCGGGAACAACGGCGAACAGCTCACGCTTCCATGAGCGTGGCTCATCGATCCCGAAGTACCCGGAGTACCCCACCAGCCCGGCGCGACACCGTGCCCACCACCGCCGGCGGCCTGGAGATCCGTGAACTGGAGTGTTTTCTCGTCCTCGCCGAGGAACTGCACTTCGGGCGCACCGGCGCACGCCTCTACGTCTCCCAGAGCCGGGTCAGCCAGCTCCTTCGCGCCCTGGAACGCCGCGTCGGCGCCCGCCTCGTGGAACGCACCAGCCGCCGGGTCCGCCTCACCCCGCTCGGTACGGACTTCCTCGCTTCCCTGCGGCCCGCCTACGAAGCGCTGCGCGGCACGGTCGACGCCACCGTCGCCGCCGCCCGCGGCATCGAGGGCCGACTGCGCATCGGCTTCCAGGGCACCGCCGACGACCTGATCATGAAGGCCATCGCCACCTTCCACGCCCGCCACCCCGGCTGCGCCACGGAGATCGTCGAAATCCCCCTCCGGGACCCCTTCGGCCCACTGCACCGCGACGAGGTCGACGCCGCCGTCGTCCTGCTGCCCGTGGAAGAGCCCGGCCTCGTACTCGGCCCGGTCTTCTCCAAGCAGCAGCAGACGCTCGCCGTCTCCGTACGCCACCCCTTCGCGTCCCGTACGCGCCTCGACGCCGAGGACCTGGCCGACGGCCCCCTCATCGCCGTGGAGGGTCCGGCCCCCGACTACTGGCGCTACGCCCAGGCCCCCACGAGCACCCCCGGCGGCCGCCCCATCCCGCCCGGGCCCGCCGTCCGTACGCTCCAGGAGGGCCTGACCCTGGCCGCCGCCGGCCGCGGCGCGATGCTGCTCTGCCGCCCCACGGCCGACTACCACGGCCGTCGCGACATCACCTTCGTACCGGTCGACGGGCTGCCGGACTCCGCACTCGGACTCCTCTGGCACCAGGACCGCGAGACCGCGCGCACCCGCGCCTTCTGTGCGGCCGTCACCGATGTGACGTAGCCCTCACCGGTGCTTTTCGGACAATGAGCGGCGAGGCGGCCCCAGCCCGGAACGACGGGGCAAAAACAACGAAATACCCCCGGTCCGGGAATCCCGGACCGGGGGTCTCATCTGTGCGCGAGGGGGGAGTTGAACCCCCACGCCCTTTCGGGCACTGGAACCTGAATCCAGCGCGTCTGCCTATTCCGCCACCCGCGCATTGGGTGTGTCGTCAGATTCTTTCGCCTGATCCGGACTGTTCCGCCCGGGTCTTGCGCTCTCGCCTGCCGACACCCAGAACATTAGCACGCTGTCCGGGGTGCAATCACATCCGTTCTCCGGAGCCCGCTTCCGACGCCTTATGAGAGGCCCGTCCGCGATCCCGGCACCCCGGCCTGCCGGTCTCCCGGCCACGGCATCCCCGCCCCGCCGACCGGCCCACCCGCCACGGCGACGCGACGGCCCGGCCGGCCCGGCCCGTACGGGGCACCGCGCGCCGTGCCCCGCCCGGTCGGTGAACCCGGCGGTTGCGGGACACTGTGAGTGGGGCACATCTACGATCGCAGTGCCATCGCAACGCAGGCGCGGTCACATCGCGAAGCCATCGCGGAGCCGCGGCCCGTCCCGGGGCGGTGACACAGCACGATTCGCCACGGCGGCACCGCGGCCCCATCGCGGTGGCACCGGAGTGACGCACCGGCAAGCAGGCGTGAGCAACCTTGTGAGGGGCGACACTCGTCCTCACGGCGGGAAAGGGGAACCAGCCGATTTCCCGGCGCGTGGATACGATCAGTAAGCAGTATCAGGACGACCCTGTCGAAGACCGACCTGACGAAGACTGAGGAAGGAGGTGCCCCGTGGGAGTACTGAAGCGCTTCGAGCAGCGTCTCGAAGGTCTCGTCAACGGCACCTTCGCCAAGGTGTTCAAGTCCGAGGTGCAGCCCGTTGAGATCGCCGGCGCGCTCCAGCGCGAGTGCGACAACAACGCCACCATCTGGAACCGCGACCGCACGGTCGTCCCCAACGACTTCATCGTCGAACTGAGCACCCCCGACTACGAGCGGCTCAGCCCGTACAGCGGCCAGCTCGGAGACGAGCTCTCCGGCATGGTCCGCGACTACGCCAAGCAGCAGCGCTACACCTTCATGGGCCCGATCAAGGTGCACCTGGAGAAGGCCGACGACCTCGACACCGGCCTGTACCGCGTCCGCAGCCGCACCCTCGCGTCCAGCACGTCCCAGGAGCACCCGGGTGCCGCCGCCGCGGCACAGCGCCCCACCGCGCCCCGGAGCAGCCCGTCCGGTCCCGGCGGCCACGTGGGCCCGCCCCCCATGCCCACCTCGCCGCCCGCGTCCCGGACAGGGGCGCCGGGTGCCGGAGCCCAGCCGGGCGCGGCTCCCGAAGGCTGGTACCAGAACCGGGGCGCGGCGGAGCGGAGCGGACAGACACGGCGCTGGATCGAGATCAACGGCAACCGCCACCAGATCTCCCGCCCCACCCTCGTCCTGGGCCGCAGCACCGACGCCGACGTACGCATCGACGACCCGGGAGTCTCCCGCCGGCACTGCGAGATCCGCGTCGGAACGCCGCCGACGGTCCAGGACCTGGGTTCTACCAACGGCATCGTGGTAGACGGACAGCACACCACCCGCGCTACGCTCCGCGACGGCTCGCGGATCGTCGTGGGCAGTACCACCATCGTTTACCGGCAAGCCGAAGGGTGAAGCGGGGGCAATGTCAGAGCTGACCCTCACGGTCATGCGGTTGGGTTTCCTCGCCGTACTGTGGCTGTTCGTCATCGTGGCCGTCCAGGTCATCCGCAGCGACCTGTTCGGCACGCGCGTCACACAGCGCGGCGCCGCCCGCCGCGGCGGCCAGGAGGGGCGCGCGCAGCAGCGCCAGCAAGCCTCCCCGCCGCAGCAGCGCCGCCAGGAAGGCGGCCGCGGCAACAACCGTCAGCGCCGCGGTGCCCCCACAAAGCTGGTGGTCTCCGAGGGCACGTTGACGGGTACGACCGTCGCCCTCCAGGGCCAGACCATCTCCCTGGGCCGCGCGCACGACTCCACGATCGTGCTGGACGACGACTACGCCTCCAGCCGGCATGCCAGGATCTACCCGGACCGTGACGGCCAGTGGATCGTCGAGGATCTCGGGTCCACCAACGGCACGTATCTCGACCGGACCCGACTGACGACCCCGACACCGATTCCGCTGGGAGCCCCGATCCGCATCGGCAAGACCGTCATCGAGCTGCGGAAGTAGTGCTACGTCATGAAAGAGCGCGAGCGGAGCGAGCGAGCCGCGGCGGTCCACTCGACGGACCCGAGCGTGCTCCCGACCGGAGGGTGGGCACCGTGCGGATGTACCCCGAGCCGACGGGCGAGGTGCGTATGAGTCTGTCACTGCGCTTCGCCGCCGGATCGCACAAGGGCATGATCCGGGAGGGCAACGAGGACTCCGGCTACGCCGGCCCCCGCCTGCTCGCCATCGCCGACGGCATGGGCGGCCAGGCCGCCGGCGAGGTCGCCTCCTCCGAGGTGATCTCCACCCTCGTCCAGCTCGACGACGACGTCCCCGGCTCCGACATCCTCACCTCCCTCGGTACGGCCGTCCAGCGCGCCAACGACCAGCTGCGCGTCATGGTCGAGGAGGACCCGCAGCTGGAGGGCATGGGCACCACCCTGACCGCCCTGCTGTGGACCGGGCAGCGGCTCGGCCTCGTGCACGTCGGCGACTCCCGCGCGTACCTGCTGCGCGACGGCGTCCTGACGCAGATCACGCAGGACCACACCTGGGTGCAGCGCCTCGTCGACGAGGGCCGCATCACCGAGGAGGAGGCCACCACCCACCCGCAGCGCTCCCTGCTGATGCGCGCGCTGGGCAGCGGTGACCACGTCGAGCCGGACCTGTCGATCCGCGAGGTCCGGGCCGGCGACCGCTACCTGATCTGCTCCGACGGCCTGTCCGGCGTGGTCAGCCACCAGACCCTCGAAGACACCCTCGCCAGCTACCAGGGCCCGCACGAGACCGTGCAGGAACTGATCCAGCTGGCGCTGCGCGGCGGCGGCCCGGACAACATCACCTGCATCGTCGCCGACGTCCTGGACGTCGACGCGAGCGACACCCTCGCCGGCCGCCTCAACGACACCCCGGTCGTCGTCGGCGCCGTCGCCGAGAACCAGCACCAGCTCAACGACCCCAGCACCCTGCAGACCCCGGCCGCCCGCGCCGCCGAGCTGGGCCGCCACCGCGACGCGCCGCAGGCCGCGCCGGACGGCGCCTTCGGCCCGCCGGGCAGCGGCGGCAACGACGTCGCGGGCCCGCCGCAGGGCTCCTTCGGCGCGTTCACCGACGAGGACTTCCTCAAGCCGGAGCGCCGCGGCGGCAGATGGATCAAGCGGTCGCTGATCATCGTGCTGGCGCTGGCCGTCGTCGGCGGCGGGCTGTACGCGGGCTACCGCTGGACGCAGACGCAGTACTTCGTCGGCGCCAAGGACGATCACGTCGCGCTGTACCAGGGCATCAGCCAGGACCTCGCCTGGATCAAGCTCAACAAGGTCGACGAGGACCACCCCGAGATCGAACTCAAGTACCTCCCCGTCTACCAGCGCAACCAGGTCAAGGAGACCATCGCCGTCGACAACCGCAGCCAGGCGATCGAGAAGGTCACCGAACTGGGCAACCAGGTCGGCGCCTGCCGGTCCAAGGAGCAGCGGGAAGCGGCGGAGCGCAAGGCGGCGGAGGACCGCAAGAAGGCCGAGGAAGAGGCCCGCAAGAACAAGGGCAAGCCCGGGAAGCCGGCGGCCCCGACGCCCACTCCCACCACCAGCCAGACGCCCCCCTCCGAGGAGCAGCAGAAGCTGGAAAAGAATTGCAGCACCCAGCAGTGAGGGCGTAGGGGGCCGTAGAACTGATGAGCAGTACCACCACCACGACCACCGTGGGCACCATCGGTGCCCCGAGCCGCCGCAACACCGAGCTGGCCATGCTCGTCTTCGCGGTGCTCATCCCGGTCTTCGCCTACATCAACGTGGGTCTGGCCAAGGAGGGCTCGGTCCCGGCCGGCATCCTGGGCTACTCCCTCGGTCTCGGCCTGCTGGCCGGCGTCACCCACCTCGTCGTACGCAAGTGGGCCCCGTACGCCGACCCGCTGATGCTGCCCATCGCGACCCTCCTCAACGGTCTCGGCCTGGTCTTCATCTGGCGCCTCGACCAGGAGCCGCAGATCACCACCAAGCAGCTCGGCGGCGCCCTGGCCCCCGGGCAGATGATGTGGTCGACGATCGGCGTCGCCCTGTTCCTCGGCGTCCTGATCTTCCTGAAGGACCACCGCGTCCTACAGCGCTACACCTACATCTCGATGGTCGTCGCGCTGGTCCTGCTGATCGCGCCGATCTTCTTCCCGGCCAAGTTCGGTGCCCGCATCTGGATCACCATCCCCGGCGTCGGATCGCTGCAGCCCGGTGAGTTCGCCAAGATCGTCATCGCGATCTTCTTCGCGGGCTACCTCATGGTCAAACGCGACGCGCTCGCACTGGCCAGCCGCCGCTTCATGGGCCTGTACCTGCCGCGCGGCCGCGACCTCGGCCCGATCCTGGTCATCTGGGCGCTCAGCCTGATGATCCTGGTCTTCGAGACCGACCTCGGTACCTCCCTGCTCTTCTTCGGCCTGTTCGTGGTCATGCTGTACGTGGCCACCGAACGCACCAGCTGGATCGTCTTCGGCCTGCTGCTCAGCGCCGGCGGCGCGGTCGCGGTGGCCACCTTCGAATCGCACGTGCAGACCCGTGTGCACAACTGGCTCAACCCCCTGGAGCTGCTCAACGGCGGCGTCACCGAAACCGCCCAGGCCATGTACTCCTTCGGCTCCGGCGGCATCCTCGGCTCCGGCCTCGGCCAGGGCTACTCCCGCCTCATCGGCGGCATCGCGCCCAAGAGCGACTACATCCTCGCCACCGTCGGCGAGGAAGCCGGCCTCGCCGGGCTGATGGCGATCCTGCTGCTGTACGGCCTGCTCATCGAGCGCGGCATCCGTACGGCACTGGCCGCCCGCGACCCGTTCGGCAAGCTGCTCGCCGTCGGCCTGTCCGGCGCCTTCGCCCTCCAGGTCTTCGTCGTCGCCGGCGGTGTCACCGGCCTGATCCCGCTGACCGGTATGACCATGCCCTTCCTCGCCCAGGGCGGCTCCTCCGTCATCGCGAACTGGGCCCTGGTCGCGCTCCTGCTGCGGATCAGCGACACCGCGCGCCGCCCCGCCCCGGCCCCCGCCCCCTCCACCGACGCCGAGATGACCCAGGTGGTCCGCCCGTGAACAAGCCTCTGCGCCGCGTCGCGATCTTCTGCGGCCTGCTGGTTCTCTCTCTGCTCATCCGCGTCAACTGGGTGCAGTTCGTCCAGGCCGACGAGCTGAAGAACGACACGAACAACCGCCGGGTGGCCATCGAGCGCTACAGCCAGCCGCGCGGCAATATCATCGTCGGCGGCCAGGCCATCACCGGCTCGACCACCAACGACAGCGGCGACTTCAAGTACAAGCGGACCTACAAGGACGGCCCGATGTGGGCGCCGGTCACCGGCTATGCGTCCCAGGCGTTCGGCTCCAACCAGCTGGAGAAGCTCAACGACAGCATCCTCTCCGGCACCGACGACAAGCTCTTCTTCAGCCGTACGGTCGACATGTTCACCGGCGAGAAGCAAAAGGGCGGCGACGTCGTCACCACCTTGAACCCCAAGGCGCAGAAGGCCGCCTACGACGGCCTGGGCAAGAGCAAGGGCGCGGTCGCCGCGATCAACCCGGAGACCGGCGCGATCCTCGCCCTGGCCAGCACCCCGTCGTACGACCCCTCCACCTTCGCCGGCATGTCCGACAAGGACGCCAAGGCGTACAACGCGCTGCTGAAGAAGAACAACCCGGACGACCCGATGCTCAACCGGGCCCTGCGCCAGACCTACCCGCCGGGCTCGACGTTCAAGGTCGTCACCGCCGCCGCCGCGCTGGAGAACGGCCTCTACACCGACATCAACGCCAAGACCGACTCCCCGCTGCCCTGGTACCTGCCGGACACCGCGCACCAGCCGCTGAACAACGAGGGCAACATCCCCTGCGAGAACGCCAGCCTCAAGGAAGCCCTGCGCTGGTCCTGCAACACCGTCTTCGGCAAGATCAGCGCAGACCTCGGCAACAAGAAGATGAAGGCCGAGGCGGAGAAGTTCGGCTACAACGACGCCAAGATCGACACCCCGGTGCGGGCCGCCGAGAGCGTCTACCCCACCGACAACCGGCCGCAGAACGCGATGGCCGGCATCGGCCAGGCGTCCAACCGCGCCACGCCGCTGCAGATGGCCATGATCACCTCGGCCATCGCCAACGGCGGCAAGCTGATGAAGCCGTACATGGTCGACAAGCTGGTCGCCCCCAACCTCAATGTCGTCCAGCAGCACACGCCGGAGGCGATGAGCCAGCCGCTCAAGCCGGAGAACGCCCAAAAGCTCCAGGAGATGATGGAGGGCGTCGTCAAGAACGGCACCGGCACCAACGGCCGGATCGACGGCGTCACCGTCGGCGGCAAGACCGGTACCGCCCAGCACGGTGAGAACAACAAGGACAACCCGTACGCCTGGTTCATCTCCTACGCCAAGACCTCCAAGGGAACGCCGGTGGCCGTCGCCGTCGTGATCGAGGGCTCGGACACGCTCCGCGGCGACATCGCGGGCGGCAAGCTGGCCGCGCCCATCGCCAAGAAGGTCATGGAGGCGGTACTCGACGGCAAGAAGTGACCCCGGTCACGCCAATACCGGTCGGATATCAGGTGCCGGTCGCGGCCGGGCCCCGCACGGCGTGCCGGGTACGGTATGCCCGAACAGCACACCGCCGGACCACACACGGGTGCGGTCGGGACTGACGGAGAGGGCTGGAGAAGCTTATGGAAGAGCCGCGTCGCCTCGGCGGCCGGTACGAGCTGGGCTCGGTGCTCGGCCGCGGCGGCATGGCCGAGGTCTACCTCGCCCATGACACCCGTCTGGGCCGCACCGTCGCCGTGAAGACACTGCGGGTGGACCTCGCCCGCGACCCGTCCTTCCAGGCCCGGTTCCGCCGTGAGGCCCAGTCGGCCGCCTCGCTGAACCACCCGTCGATCGTCGCGGTGTACGACACCGGCGAGGACTACGTCGACGGCGTCTCCATCCCGTACATCGTCATGGAGTACGTCGACGGCTCCACCCTGCGCGAACTGCTGCACTCCGGCCGCAAGCTGCTGCCCGAACGGTCCCTGGAGATGACCATCGGCGTGCTCCAGGCGCTGGAGTACTCCCACCGGGCCGGCATCGTCCACCGCGACATCAAGCCCGCCAACGTCATGCTGACCCGCACCGGCCAGGTGAAGGTCATGGACTTCGGCATCGCCCGCGCGATGGGCGACGCCGGCATGACGATGACGCAGACCGCCGCGGTCATCGGCACGGCGCAGTACCTCTCCCCCGAACAGGCCAAGGGCGAGCAGGTCGACGCCCGCTCCGACCTGTACTCGACCGGCTGTCTGCTCTACGAGCTCCTGACGGTCCGGCCGCCGTTCGTCGGCGACTCGCCGGTCGCCGTGGCCTACCAGCACGTACGCGAAGAGCCTCAGCCACCGAGCGCCTTCGACCCCGAGATCACGCCCGAGATGGACGCCATCGTCCTCAAGGCCCTGGTCAAGGACCCCGACTACCGCTACCAGTCGGCGGACGAGATGCGCGCCGACATCGAGGCGGCCCTCGACGGACAGCCCGTCGCGGCCACCGCGGCCCTCGGCGCGGCCGGCTACGACCAGGACCAGCCGACGGCGATGCTGCGCCCGCAGGACCCGGCCGGCCAGACCTCGATGCTGCCGCCGATGAACCCGGACGACGGCGGCTACGGCTACGACGAGCGGCCCGACCGGCGCCGCGGCGGTGGCGGCCAGAAGAAGAAGCACACCTCGACGATCCTGCTGGTCGTCGCGGGCATCCTTGTCCTGGCCGGTGCGATCTTCATCGGCAAGGCGATGTTCACCAGCCAGAACACCAATGACGACGTCAAGGTGCCGGAGCTGGTCGGGAAGACCTTCGAGCAGGCCAAGGCGGCCGGTGACAACGGCGGCTTCAAGGTCACCAAGGGCGGCAGCACGCCCTGCGAGAACGCCGAGAAGGGTCAGGTCACCAAGCAGGACCCGGCCGCCGGCCAGACGGTCGGCAAGGACACCCCGGTGACGCTGACGATGTGCACCGGACCGGAGAAGGTCACCATCCCCGACGTCACGGGCCTGACGTTCGACAAGGCGAAGGAAGACCTGAAGAACAAGGGCTTCGAGGACGTCCAGAAGACCGAGCGGGTCTCCGACCGCCCGGAGGGCACGGTCGTCGACCAGGACCCCAAGGGACAGAGCGAGGGAACCAAGAAGTCCAAGATCACGCTGGTCGTGGCCAAGAAGTCGCCGACGACCACGGTCCCGCAGGTGACCGGCCAGGACTTCAACGCGGCGCAGAAGCAGCTCACGGACATCGGCTTCCAGGTCACCAAGAACGAGCAGGAGACCTCCGACCCCAACCAGGTCGGCAAGGTCATCTCGCAGTCCCCGAACGGCAACACGCAGGCCAGGCCCGGCTCGACGATCACCCTGACCGTCGGCAAGGCCGCCGAGCAGAAGACGGTGCCCGGCGTCGTCGGCCAGACCGTCAAGGACGCCAAGAAGGCGCTGCAGAGCGCCGGCTTCACGAACATCCAGTTCGCGAACGGCAGCTCGCAGGACGACAAGGCCCGCGTGGTCACCCAGGACCCGCAGCCGAACACCCCGTCCGACCCCGGCTCCACGACGGTGACGCTCACCACGGTGGGCAGTTCCCCCAGCGGGGACGACGGCGGCGACGACGGAGGCATCTTCGGCGGCCCCAACGGCTGGTGGGGCCGGCACAAGCACTGACCGGCGACCGCCGCTGTACGGGAAAGCCCCGGCACCCTTCGGAGGGGGCCGGGGCTTTGTCGTGCGGCCCGGGCGCGGGGCCCGGGGCTTCGCCGTGCGGTGCGGCTCGCGCCGCCGTCAGCGCAGCTCCTTCGGCGGGGTGCGCTTGGCGTCGACCTTCTCGGTGCGCTCCAGCTCGCCCCAGACGATGTAGCGGTACGTGGAGGTGTAGACCGGCGTGCACGTCGTCAGCGTGATGTAGCGGCCCGGCTTGCGCTTGCCGGACTCCTTGGGGACCTCGTCCAGGACGTCCACGTTGTACTTCGAGGTCTCGTCCAGCGACGCGTAGACCTTGTAGACGTACCAGGTGTCCTTGGACTCGAAGACGATCGCGTCGCCGTTCTTGAGCTTGTCGATGTTGTGGAACTTGGCGCCGTGCCCGTCGCGGTGCGCCGCGAGCGAGAAGTTGCCCTGCTTGTCCTGCGGCAGGGCCGACTTGACCGGCTCGGTGTAGTAGCCGGCCACGCCCTCGTTGAGGACGTCGGAGTCGATGCCCTTCTTGACCAGCACCTCGCCGTTCTTCATCGCCGGGACGTGCAGGAAGCCGATGCCGTCCTTGGTGTCCAGCGCGCCCGGCCCCGTCGGCGTCTTCGCCCAGTTCTTGCGCACCGTGTCGCCCTGCTTGTGCGCCTCGCGGTCGGCGAGGACGTTCGTCCACCACAGCGAGTAGACGACGAAGAGGGCCAGGATCAGCCCCGCCGTGATCAGCAGTTCGCCGATGACGCTGACGACGGCGGCGATCCGCCCGCGCAGCCGGCGCGGCGGCGCGGACGCCGGTTCCTCCGCCGCCGGGCCGGTCTCCTCGTCGTGTCCGGTGGCAGTCACCGCGTGGTACCCCTCTTACGTTCGCTCAGCTGACGAGCGCATCCGGCTTGCCCTTGCTCCGCGGCCGCTCCTCGACCATCTTGCCCCAGACGATCATCCGGTAGGTACTGGTGAATTCCGGGGTGCAGGTCGTGAGCGTGAGGTAGCGGCCGGGGCCGGTGAACCCGGAGCCCTTCGGCACGGGGCCGATCACACCGATGTTCCGCGGCGAGGTCTGCGGGAGGATGCTCTCCATCGCGTACGTGTAGTACGTGCTGCGCGTCTCGACGACGATCTTGTCGCCCTTGGTGAGCCGGTTGATGTAGCGGAACGGCTCGCCGTGGGTGTTGCGGTGCCCGGCCACGGCGAAGTTGCCCTGCTTGTCCCAGGGCATCGCCGTCTTCACGCTGTTCTTGTCGTAGTGGCCGACCATGCCGCGGTCCAGCACCGCGGGCTTGCTGATGCCCTCCGCGATCGGGACCTTCACGTCCAGCTTGGGGATATACATGATCGCGAAGCCCTGGCCCGGCGTGAAGGCGTCCGGCTTGCGGTCCTCGCCGCCCTCGTCCCACTCGTGCTCCAGGCTGCTGGCGGTGCCGCCCGCCTGCTGCTGCGCCCGGACGTTCGTCCACCACAGCTGGTAGGTGACGAAAAGCAGCATCAAAACGCCGAGGGTGATGAACACTTCGCCCACGGCACGGCTGGCGATGACCCCGGGGCTCTCCTTGCGCGCCCGCTCGGCCCGCCGGGCCTCCAGCCGGGACATGGGCGCGGAAGGCGCCTCAGCGCCCGAGGAAGAGGCGATGGCGGCATCCGCCTGGGAACCACGCCGTCCCCGCCTGGTGCCGCGTTTGGCGGCCTCCTGGGCGGCTTTACGGCGGGCAGCGCGGCCGCCGGTCACCGGCGGAGTGGCGGGCGACGCGTCGGTTTCACGTGAAACAACGTCCGGCTCGCTCCGGTCGCCGTCTTCCTCGGCCTGACGGAGCGCCATGGTTTCGGCGTCGGATATCGGGGCGTACGGGCCGGGCTGCCGGGGGTGGTCCACGTCCGGACCGGCTTGCTCGGCGTACGGGCCGGCTTGCTCCACGTGCGGCCCGGCTTGCTCGACGTACGGGCCGGCCTGTTCGACGTAGGGACGGGCGGGGTCCTCGTACGGGTGGGCCGGGTCTTCGTACGTACGGGCCGGAGCCTCGTACGCACTGGACTGCGCCACCGCCGGGGCCGGGGGCTGGACCTCGGCCGGGGACTGGGCCGGGGACTGGGCCTGGGCCGGCGGCTGAGGCTCGGGGGCCGTCGCCTGGGGCTGTGTCGCGGCCTGGCGCGGGCGGAACCACGGCGAACCGCTGCCCGCCGAAGCGGAGCGCGGCGGGGAAGGCGCGGCATCCGGGCCGGTACGCGGCCGATCGGGTCCGGGCCCGGAGTTCTGCGCGTTCCGGTCGGCGTCCGGTCGCGGCTGCGCCGCCGGGGGGCGTCCCGGCAGCGGGTCCATCAGCGGGTCGGCCAGCTGTCCCACGGCCGCCTCGAACGCCTCCCGGTCGTACGTACCGTCGGCGTCGCGCGACGGGCCGTAGGACCTCCCCTCGCGTTCGGGGCGGAGGTCAGTCACGCGCCGACCTTGCCGACCACCGGGGCGAGCCCCGCCGAGCGCTCCACCGTACCGGGATCGCCGCACTCCGCCAGCCAGTTGGCGAGCATCCGGTGGCCCCACTCCGTCAGCACCGACTCGGGGTGGAACTGGACGCCTTCCACCGGCAGTTCCCGGTGCCGCAGGCCCATCGCCACGCCCGTCTCGGCGTCGTCGCCGGTCCAGGCGGTGACCACCATCTCGTCGGGGACGGTGCCGGGCTGCACGGCCAGGGAGTGGTAGCGGGTGGCGGTGAAGGGGGTGGGCAGGCCCTTGAAGACGCCCGCGCCCTCGTGCGAGACCAGGGACGTCTTGCCGTGCAGCAGCTCGGGGGCGCGGCCCACGACACCGCCGTACGCGACCGCCATCGACTGGAGCCCGAGGCAGACGCCGAAGACCGGCACGCCCGTGTCGGCGCAGTGCCGGACCATGTCGACACAGACACCGGCCTGCTCGGGGGCGCCGGGCCCGGGCGAGAGCAGCACACCATCGAAATTGTCCTGGGCGTGCCGCAGCTCCACCTCGTCGTTGCGCAGCACCTCGCACTCGGCCCCGAGTTGGTAGAGGTACTGGACGAGGTTGAAGACGAAGCTGTCGTAGTTGTCGACGACGAGAATCCGTGCGGTCATCGGACGGCGCCCATCCCTCGGTCGACGGTGACATCGTTGAACGGGAGCAGCGGCTCCGCCCACGGGAAGACGTACTGGAAGAGCACGTAGACGATCGCCAGCACGAGCACGAGTGAGATCAGCGCCTTCACCCATGCGTTGCCCGGCAGATGCCGCCAGATCCAGCCGTACATGCTGTCGCTGTCCCTACTCGCCGATGACGATGACCGTGCCGATCGATGCCGATCGCCCCACCAGACTAAAGGGCGAGGGCTCGGACCGGGGGCTCAGCCGGACAAAGCCGACGGCCTTCCACGCTCCACGGGTTGGGTGGAATCCAGGTGCGCCCAGGCGATCAGCCGGTGGCTGTGGCCCCACTCCGGCTCGCAGGTCGTCAGCGTGAGATAGCGACCCGGGCCGTTGTATCCCGATTTGCGCGGTACGGGGTCGATGACGCCGATGTCGGTGGGCAGTGTCCGGTACGGGCGCCGGTCGATCCGGTACGTGAACCACGTCGTGCCGTCCGTGAGGACCACCGCGTCCCCCGGCCGCAGCCGCGGGAAGTCCTTGAAGGGGTCACCGTAGGTACGGCGGTGCCCGGCGACCGCGAAGTTGCCCGTCTCACCGAGCCGCGCGGTGCGCTCGTAGTGCCCGAGGCCCTTCTTGAGGACGTCCACCGCGGTGCCCTCCAGCACCGGCTTGCTCCAGCCGGCGCCGAAGCGGGGGATGTACATCACAGCGAAGGGCTTGCCGTTCTCGTACGGCGGCTGCTTCCCGGGCCCGCTCGGCTGCCCTGCGGTGCCCCCGGGCGTCCCGGCGGCGACCGGGCCGGTCGACCACTGGTCCTGGAGCTTGCCGATCTCGCCGTCCATCGCGCTGTCGGCCCGTACTCCCGTCCAGAACAGGACGTAGACCACGAAGAGCACGATCAGCGTGCCGACGGTGACGCACACCTCGCTGACCGTCCGTACGATCAGCCGCGCCACCCCGCCGGGCCGCCCCCTCGCCCCCGGCCGTCCTCGCACCCCGGACCGCGCCACCGCGCCGGACCGTAGCGTCATCCCGGACCGCCCCCTCCCCGGCCGCCGGCGCCGGTGCGGGCGGCCGGCGGATCACGGCTTCACAGGCTGTGCGTAGTGGAGATCCACTGTGCCGGAGTAGCCGGGCAGAGTCACCGCCTCCTGCTGCTCGACTTTCCAGCCGAGGCCGTAGGCGTTCACGTACTGGAGGTAGTTCTGGATGGCCGGGGAGGCGGTCAGCGCCCGGTTCAGCTTGTCGCGGTCGCCCACGGCGGTGACCTTGTAGGGCGGCGAGTAGACGCGGCCCTGGAGGATCAGCGTGTTGCCGACGCAGCGCACCGCGCTGGTGGAGATCAGCCGCTGGTCCATGACCCGGATGCCCCGGGCCCCGCCCTGCCACAGGGCGTTGACCACGGCCTGCAGGTCCTGCTGGTGGATGACCAGGTCGTTGGGCTGCGGCTCCGGCACGCCGGGGATCTTGGCGGTGGCGTTCGGCGGGGCGTCGGTGAGGGTGACGGTCAGCCCCTGGCCCGCGACCGGCTTGGTGCCCGCGTTCTTCTCCAGCGCCGCCAGCTTGGCGTCCTCGGCCTGTGTGCTGCCGCTGTCCTGGTGCGCGAGGGTGTCGACCTCGTCGCGCAGCGCGGCGTTGCGCTCGTCGTGGGCGCCGTTCTTGTGGCTGCGTTCCTGGATGAGGTCGGACAGGCGCAGCATCGAGTCGTCCGAGCGCAGGTCCGTGCCGCGCGCGGTGTCGAAGCTCAGCCAGAAGATCAGCCCGGCCAGTGCGAAGACGGCCAGCGTCAGCAGACGCACCGGCCGCAGACGGCGGCGCGACGGGCGGCCGGGGGAGTCAGCGGAAGTGCTCAACGTACCCTTGCTCCTTACGACGCCGCGGAAGCACTACGCTAACGGACGCCCGGGGAGGGAAAACGCTCCCCGTCACCTCCCGCCCGGCCCGTAAGCAGCATCCTCCGCCCCCAGTGCGGTCACGCAGAGCATCGACAGGAGAGTTCCTCGTGCCGAAGTCACGGATCCGCAAGAAGGACGACTTCACGCCGCCGCCGGCGAAGCAGACGACCAATCTGCGCATGAGTTCGGGCCGGGGCTGGGTGGCTCCGGTGATGCTCGCACTGTTCCTGATCGGTCTGGTGTGGATCGTGCTCTTCTATGTGACCGGGGGCAGCCTGCCCGTGAAGTCCATGGGCAACTGGAACATCGTGTGCGGCTTCGGCTTCATCGCGCTGGGCTTCGGCGTGTCCACGCAGTGGAAGTAGCGGGGGCGATCACCGTCATCGGGGCCGGCCGGTAGCGCGGTCCCGAAGAGGCCACCGGGCCGCCGTCCGGCCCGGTGCGCCGGCCGCCTGCGCGCCTCTGGTCCACCGCTTCGGCGCAAGCCCTGCCCAAGGCCATCCACACGGTTATCCACAGCCGGGGAAAACTTCAGAAGATCTGTGGATAACTTCCCGGCCGTTGACGCCGGTGTGACTGGTGGCCCGCCCGCTCGGCCACCGTCCCACCCGGTTCTTCCTGGGAAAACACATATCCGCACGGTCCGTGAGCGGCTTTTTCCACCAGGTGCACAAGATCCGGCGCACTCTGTGGACAACCCGCCGTACCCAGGGCTCTTCACAGCCCGGAACCGGACGGCGGCACGCCGTGCTCAGCCCATGAGCTGGCCGGTGCGCACCCACACCACCGCGACGATCACCAGGAACGCCACCGCACACGTCGCGCCCTGTACGAGCGCCCGCCGCGCACGCGGCGCGTGCACCATTCCGTACGTCACCGCGGCGCCCATCACCAGGCCGCCGACGTGCGCCTGCCACGCGATGTCGGGCCAGGCGAAGGTGAAGACCAGGTTGAGCGCGAGCAGGATCAGCACCGGCCGCATGTCGTAGTTCAGGCGGCGCATCAGTATGACCGTCGCGCCCAGCAGCCCGAAGATCGCGCCGGAAGCCCCCAGCGACGGCTGGTTCTGCGCGGCGAGCAGATACGACAGCGCGCTGCCGCCGAGCCCGGAGAGCAGGTAGAGCGCCAGGAAGCGGACCCGGCCGAAGGCCGCCTCCAGCGGCGGGCCCAGCCACCAGAGGGACAGCATGTTGAAGATGATGTGCATCGGGGCCTGGTGGAGGAAGACCGCGGTCAGCAGGCGGTACCACTCGCCCTCGGCGACGCCGATGAACCGCAGGTCCTCCCGGGTGAAAGCCCCGCCGATCAGCTCCAGGTCCTGCACCAGGCCGTCGCCCGCCGCCAGCACCGCGATGAACACCGCGACGTTGATGCCGAGCAGGATCTTGGTGACCAGCCGGGTGTCCGCGGTCAGCGCGCCGCCGGCGATGGTCCGGGGAGCGGTTGCCTGCGCCGTACGGCCCGTACCGCCGCCGTCGCGTACGCACTCGGGGCACTGGAATCCGACCGATGCGCTGACCATGCACTCGGGGCAGATGGGCCGCTCGCAGCGCGTACACGTGATGCCCGTCGTACGGTCCGGGTGGCGGTAGCAGCCGGGCGGCGCGGCGTCACCCGGCCGCGCGTCACGCGGCTCCTGCGGGCTGCCTGGCACCTGGTCCATGGTCCCCTCGGTCCCTCGTCACGGTCCGTGCGGACGTCCGCACGAACGAAGTGCGCGCCCCACCCGATCTACGACCGGGCGGGGCGCAATGGTTCCCGCACACCGTCATCCGCGCGCACCTGGATACGCGCGGGGCGGGGTGCCGCGCGTCAGCGGCTCTCGACGACGACCGACTCGATCACGATGTCGTTGACCGGGCGGTCCGTGCGCGGGTTGGTCTGGGTCGCCGCGATGGCGTCCACGACCTTCTTGCTCGCGTCGTTGGTGACCTCGCCGAAGATGGTGTGCTTGCCGGTCAGCCAGGTGGTCGGGGAGACCGTGATGAAGAACTGCGAGCCGTTGGTGCCCGGGCCGGCGTTGGCCATGGCGAGCAGGTACGGCTTGTTGAAGGCCAGGTCCGGGTGGAACTCGTCCGCGAACTCGTACCCGGGGCCGCCGGTGCCGTTGCCCAGCGGGTCGCCGCCCTGGATCATGAAGCCGCTGATCACCCGGTGGAAGACCGTGCCGTCGTACAGCTTGTCCGTGGTCGTCTTGCCGGTCTGCGGGTGGGTCCACTCGCGCTCGCCCTTGGCGAGCTCCACGAAGTTCTTCACCGTCTTCGGCGCGTGGTTCGGCAGGAGCCGAATCTCGATGTCGCCCTGATTGGTCTTCAGGGTGGCGTAGAGCTGCTCAGCCACGATCTACCTTCCATAGTCTGCACTGACGAGTCCCGATCCTCGCACGGACACCCGCCCCGCACCCGGACACCGGCCCACGTTCCCCCTCCCCTTTCGGTCACCAGTACCCGCCGAACCGGCGCACGGACCGGCAAAGCGTGGCATTGTCATCACAAGGCTCCGTAAGGTCCCCAATGACCCGGATGCCCGCTCGCACATGCCGTGTGGCGCATGTGCAGGCATGATCTTGAACTGGGTGGACAGGCGACACAGCAGACATTGGGGAACAACCCCCGAGCCCCCCGGACACGCCACCGAGGAGGAGGATCCCGTGACCCGCAAGGACAGCGTGCGCGCGGCGACCAGTTCGGCCAAGGACAGCGTGCGGCACGCGGCGGAGGTGGTGGCTCCGTATGCCGGTACGGCCAAGGACACCGCCGCGCACTACGCGCACGAGGCCCGTACGCGACTGGCACCCAAGGTGGCCGAGGCCGCTCACCAGGCACGCAGCCAGTACGACGCCCATGTGCAGCCCCGCCTGGAGCACGCCCGTGGCGCCCTGCCGCCGAAGGTCGACAAGGCCGCGAGCAAGGCCGCCGTACGCACCCGCAAGGCCGCGCGCCAGGCCGCCGACTACACGGCGCCGCGCGTGGAGCACGCCGTGCAGAGCGCGCGGGCCGCCGCCGAGCCGGTCCGCGACCAGGCCGTGGCCCGCGGCATCGCCGCCCTCGCCGCCCTGCGCGGCCAGGTGTCGGCCAAGGAGATCGAGAAGATCGTCAAGAAGCACAACCGCCGCCGTCGCGCCGGCAAGGCCGCCAAGCGCCTCGCCATCGTCGGCATCCTCGCGGGCGGCGCCTTCGCCGCCTGGAAGTGGTGGGACAAGCAGGCCAACCCGGACTGGCTGGTCGAGCCCCCGGCCGCCACCGAGGTCAACGAACGCACCACCCTGACCGCCGTCGACGCCGCCGTCCTGGACCCGGAGGTCCAGGCCAAGCAGGCCGAGGCCGAAGCCGAGGACCCCAAGGGCCCCACGCCCTGACCCCTCGGTACCACCAGCAGGAGTCCGGGCCGTGCCGCAGTCCTTCCGGGGCCTGCGGCACGGCCCGTTCGCGCCGACTACCGTGCCCTGCGCTCCGGCGCCCCGTACCCGCGCCGCACGCAAAAACCCCTCCGGCCGCGTTCCCGCAGGTCGGAGGGGTTTGACGAGTGGAGCCTAGGGGAGTCGAACCCGAAATTGTTACCTTTTTGACCTGCGGGTTCACCCGGAAAATCAGGACAATCCATCCTGTTCCGATCCTGCTGAATCCTGCTCGCCCCTCTTGAATCTGGCCCCGTGTTGGCGTGTCAACACGGGGCTCCGACACGTTGCTGTCGCAACCTTCCCCACAACTGAGGCTTGCTGCCACTGGCTTTAGACAGCGTTTCCTTTGGTGCTGGTGAGTCGTTGAGCCGTTCATGGTGGGCTTGGTGGAACGGCTGGTACCCGATAAGTTGTGGGAGTTGTTCCGGCGGGTGGTGCCGCCCACGGAGGTCAAGCGTCCGCAGGGCGGCGGCCGGCGGCGGTCCGGGGATCGCGAGGCGCTGGCCGCGATCATCTTCGTGGCCACCTCGGGCTGCACCTGGCGGCAGCTGCCGCCGGTCTTCGGTCCGGCCTGGCCGACCGTCTGCCGGCGCTTCGCCCACTGGAGCCGGGACCGTGTCTGGGCCAGGCTCCACCGGGTGCTGCTGGACGAGCTTGGCGCCCGCGGTGAGCTGGACTGGTCGCGGTGCGCGATCGACTCCGTCAGCCTGAGAGCGGCAAAAGGGGGCCGCTGACCGGACCGAATCCGACCGACCGTGGCCAGAGCGGATCGAAAATCCACCTGATCACCGACCGCAACGGGCTGCCGCTGTCGCTGGGCATCTGAGCCGCCAACACGCACGACAGCCTGGGCCTGCAGCCGCTGGTGCGTGGCGTTCCGCCCATCCGTTCCCACCGCGGGCCTCGCCGCCGACGGCCGGCCAAGCTGCATGCCGACAAGGGCTACGACTACCCTCACCTGCGAAGGTGGCTTGGCGAGCGGGGCATCCGTCACCGCATCGCCCGCAAGGGCGTCGAGTCTTCACAGCGGCCGGGCCGCCACCGTTGGGTGGTCGAGAGAACCGTGTCCTGGCTGGCCGGCTGCCGCCGCCTGCACCGCCGTTACGAGCGCAAGGCCGAGCACTTCCTCGCCTTCGTCGGCATCGCTGCGGCACTCATCAGCTATCGCAAGCTCACCAACTGAAGCAACGTCTTAGCGCGTTTGCAGCGTAACCCCACAACAAGCTGATCAAGTCGGCGTCCGGTGCAATGTCACGGACCCCGCCCAGGTCGATGAGGCGTTCAAGCAGATCGAAGAAGCGCACGGGCCCATGGAGGTCCTCGTGGCGAACGCCGGCGTGACCCGCGACGGTCTCCTCGTCCCGATGAGCGAGTAGGACTTCGACGCGATCCTGGAGACCAATCTGAAGGCTGCCTTCCGCGTTGCGAAGCGGGCCACGCTCAAGATGATGAAGGCCCGCCAGGGACGGATCATCCTGATTTCTTCCGCAGTGCCCCTGGCCGACGAGGCCGGGCAGTCGAACTACGCGTCCTCCAAGGCTGGTCTCGTGGGCTTCGGTCGGTCTCTCGCCCGTGAGCTTGGCTCGCCGAACATCACCGTCAACATCGTCGCCCCCGGGCTGACGGCGACAGACATGACCGGCCAGCCTCCCGAGGAGCGGTTCCAGCACATCGTGAACCAGGTGCCGCTGCGCCGGGCGGCGGAGCCGCAGGAAGATCGCCCACGCCGTTCAGTTCCTGGCCAGCCCGAACGCCTCGTACATCACCGGCGCCGTGCTCCCGGTCGACGGCGGCGTTGCGATGGGCCACTGGCCTCCAACGTCCTGGCTTAGTGGCGGTCGGGGTTCGCGTTACTGGTGGCTGTCGGTGGTCCTGGTGGTTCGCGGCTTCTGTGTCGGCGTGGCGATCACGCCGGCCATGGCCACCGCGTACTCGGTGATCGACCGCTCCCAAGTGCCGCACGCCACCCCGCTGCTCAACACCTTCCAGCGGGTCGGCGGCCCCGCCGGCATCGCCATCCTCACCGTGATCTTCCAGCACCACCTCACGGGCCTCGGCCCGGCTGACCCCGCACCACACCACCGCCGCCTTCGGTCACACCCACTGGTGGGTGGTCGGCGTCACCGTCCTGGCCACCATCCCCACGATGGTGCTCACCACGACCCAACGGCGGCTCCGGCAGGCGCAGGCCGCCTGAGTGCCCGAACGCGGCGTTCGCACTGGCCTGCGCGAGGTCGCACAAGGCGCCACACCCAGTCGCTGGAGACGACCTTGCCCAGGCCGACAGACCCGCGCCGACATCACGCAGGTCGCCGGCGGTCAAGTTCCGGCGGCCGCCGAATGGAGCACCCACTAATTGACGCTGCGCCAAATGTGCGCCTCCTCCGTTTCTTCTGCGTCCGGTTCGGGCCAAGGAGGTGCAGCGATCACGTCCCGTTCCGCCGCGGTGGTCGGCACCGGTGCACTGCCGTCTGGCATGGGGTGCATGACGATGTCACTCCTCTCGGTTCCCGGCAACGGCTGCTTCCCGAAGGTCGCCGGCATGGACCAGCGAGGCCGCGGGAGGTATTCCAGCCGAGACCCCAACCGCGCAGACATAACCGCCGCCAAGTCGGGTGACGCTGAAGGCACCCGGAATGTAATCCGTTTGAGCGCCGAATGGGAATCGTTCTCCAGCGCGCCGACGGAAACTCACGCGCCTCATGCCCGCCCGCAAGCCCTCGCCAGTCATCTTCATCGCTGATTCCTTCAGCACCCACAGAGCTGCCCGGCCCTCCCCGTCGTCCCGCGCCAAGGACATTTCGGAGCTCTCCGCCGACGTGAGGAAGGCGCTGTCCGGTAGCGCGGTCACCCTCGTGATCTCCTCCACGTCCACGCCCACCAACCCGTCGAGCGCCACGGCCGCTACCGCGTACCGTCCGCTGTGCGCCATGCTCAGCGACAAGCGCGGCTGTGCCATGACATACGGGCGCCCTCGGTGATGTCGCCCGAGCCGCAGGTTGGCCCACGGACCTCCGACAAACCGCGAAGCGGCTTGCAGGGCCAGCCACCTGGCCATCACCGAGCGTGTCCGGTCGGTGGAACGGGTCAGACGTGCGATCCGTTCCTTGTCATGCGCGGACATTCGGGACAGTGCGGCCCGGGCCGCCACTTCAGTTCCCGGCGCCTGCAGATCACAGGCTAGGAGGAGGCTTCTCGGAGCCGGGGCGATTACGGGCTCGCCGGTCATGCGAAGCCCCGCCGAGCCAGACGCCAGGGCACCGCGTCGCAGGAGGGGGAGTCCGCTTCGCCCTCCGACTCCTGCTCCACGCTCTCAGTGGTGTTCATGATGCCGGGGGCGAAGATTGTCAGTGCCGCCACCAGCGGATGTTCCACGACCGCGCGGGACAGCACGAGCACGTTCACCGTGGTAGCCATCAGACTCCCCCCTTCCGCAGCAGGCACTCCTCCGCGAAGCCGAGTGCCCGCAGGTGGTAGGCGCGGGCCGCCCATCCGAGGCTGATGTTGTGTCCCGCGTCGGGCTGGTGGTCAATCAAGACCCGGGGTGCCCCGGTGAGGCTGTCGCGCAGCCGGGCCAGGGCCGACCGGTCGCGGCGCCACCACGCTTCGTACTCCGCGAAGGTGAATCGGACCGGGACGCGGATACGGCCCGCCAGTTCTGCCATCAGGTCGGGCCACCGATCGGCATCGTCGATCTCCCGCCTGGGCGCCGGAGCGACAAGGCCGCTACTGGACTGGAACGTCCCCGGCGGATACAGCCGCAAAGGGCCCCAGTTGTATTTCCAGCTTCCGGCCCGGGCAGGGGAAGGAGAAACCAGATATTCGTCACCACAGCCGGACACGTCCACGCCGAAAAGCCCGGGGACCGTGCCATCAGCCGCCATGAGCAGCGACGGCTTACAACCGAAGGAGTGGCCCAGGATAAAGATGCCCCCGCCCGTGTCGTGGCATGCGGCGAAGTCA
The DNA here is from genome assembly GCF_001279365.1 of Streptomyces sp. NRRL F-5755. Lineage (NCBI taxonomy): Bacteria > Bacillati > Actinomycetota > Actinomycetes > Kitasatosporales > Streptomycetaceae > Streptomyces > Streptomyces sp. NRRL F-5755. The sequence continues at coordinate 22,786 of NZ_LGCW01000311.1, forward strand.
TTCAGTCCCGCGGCCAGAGTGCGTGCTTGGTCCGCTACGCCCTGCCCGAGAGGGAGTTGCTCGGCCGAGGCGCCGTACCCGGGCCGGTCAACGGCCACCACCGCGAAGCCCAGCTCTGCTGCGACGGCAAGCAATGAGGTCTGCGGGTGCGCCGGCCCGTCGAAATACGCCGCACCCATACCGGCCCCGTGTAGGGCGACAATCGTTGCCCTACACGGGACATGCGCCGGGCGAGCCAGTAGGGCGGAGAGTTTGATGCCGCCCGCGTCCAGGACGATCCGCCGCTGGTCGACCGTCCGTAGCATGGGCGGGGCAGGCGGCGCCGCGGTCATGACCGGCTTCCCCGGGCGCGCCCTTCCGCATACGCCTTCGCGTGAGTGAGCGTGGCCGTGCTGTTCCTGCTGAGAGTGGTGCGCACGAAGTCGATGGCGCCCGATACGGTCGTCTCCGGGCCCAGCACCTGAGCGATGGCCGCTTCATTGACCCTGAACGTGTGTTCCGAGGACGCCGCGATCGAGTTGCCGTCCGGGGTGAAAGTCCAGCACCCGGTGTGCAGGGTGAGCAGCGCTGGCAAAGTGACCTGTTTATAGGCGATTCGGTGGGGCGCGAGGCTCACGCGGTACGACTTCGTGGTATGCGTGGTGCCATCATTGGCACGGGTATCCATCTCCAGGGTCTGCAGCCCTGGGACCGGCTCCTCCAGGCTCACCGTGGCCACGTGCGGCAGCCGCTCGGTCCACAACTGCGCTTCATAGATGAAATCGAAGGCATCCCGGGCATCACCCTCGATCCGTACCGTATCCGTGAAGGAGCAGGTGAGTTCGTCCGTGGCGGACTTCGACTCGCCGATCACCTTGAGGGATTCCAGTTCGGCGCGAGAGTTGCGGTCCACGACCTCACCGAGCCAGGCCAGGCCGGTTTCGTCGACCGCCCGGAAGGCGTGGCCGAGACGGACCAAAGACTCGCCGGAGGGCAGGGCCTCGATGTGCCACGACCCTTCCATCGCTGCCACGGGGTGCGCACTGGATTCCTGCCGGAAGGTTATGCGCAGCTCCTCCGGGCTAAGAATGCGGTGCGACGTCCAGTTCTTGACGGTGTCGCCGGCCGTCGCCCAGATGCGGATGCGTTCTTCGCGCTCGGTGCGCTCCACACGGTCGACGTAGATGTTCGGTGGGAACAGCTGCGGCCAGTTCTCCGCCTCGGCCAGCAGGCGGTAGATGTCCTCGGCGGGTGCCGCGACCTTGATTTCATGCTCGGAAGTGCACAGTTCGGACGCCATGGCGCTCCTCGGTATGGGTCGTGGGGCAGCGATCAGAAGTTGCCGAGACCGCCACATACATTCAGGGCCTGGGAGGTGATGGAAGCTGCCGTATCGGAGACCAGGTAGCCGACAAGACCGGCCACTTCATCGGGGGTGGAGTAGCGTCCCAGCGGTATTTTGGCTTCGAACTTCTCCAGGATGGCGTTCTCCGAGGAGCCGGACAGCCGTGCGTAGTTCTGCCTTACGCGCTCAGCCATCGGCGTCTCGACGTACCCCGGACAGACGGCGTTGACGGTGATGCCGGTGGGGGCGAGCTCATTGCCGAGCGCCTTGGTGAATCCGACGACGCCATGCTTGGAAGCGGAGTACGGCGCCCCGAGGATCACGCCCTGCTTGCCCGCCGTGGAAGCGATGTTGATGACGCGGCCCCAACTCTTGCCGCGCATGCCGCCCGCGGTCAGGACCTGCCGGGTTAACCGGAAGACGCTGTTCAGGTTGGTGTCGATAATGTCGTCCCACAGTTCATCGGCGATATCTGCGGTCACCCCGCCGCCGCTGATGCCTGCATTGTTCACGAGAATGTCCACCGTTCCGAAACGGTCGACCGCAGTCCGGACGTAAGCACGTATCGATTCGACCGAGCGCACATCGAGAGCCGTCCCGTCCACGTCCAGGCCCTCTTCTTGGAAAAGCTTGACCGTGTCCACAACCTTGTCTTCAGTCCGCGAACCGATGAACACCTGGTGACCTCGCCTGGCCAGCAATCGGGCCACGGCCAGGCCAATCCCGCTCGTGGCACCCGTCACCAGAGCAACACGCTGAACTTGCTGAGTCATCTCTTCTCTTCTCCCTGCGAACACTCGCGGTCAGGTGGCCGACACCGTGAGATGGTCGTTGACTGCGTCGACAAAGGCGCGAGGCGTCGTGGCGTCGCCAATGACCGCCTCATCGAGGTCGATTCCGTACTCCCGCTCGATGCGGCTGGCCGTTTCCAAGAGCGCGAGTGAGTCATATCCGATGTCGCTGAACTCGATGTCGAGAATCTCTTTCTGGGTATCGCCGCCATCAGGAGCACCGGAGCCTTCGAGGAGGATGCGCTTGAGGTCGTCGAGCGTGAACGTGGTCTGAGCCATGGGGCTCTCCTCTGCGGGTAGTGGATTCAGTCTGTCGGTGGATGGATTCAGGAACGTACGATCATGGCCGAGTTGAAACCGCCATGGCCACGGGCGAGCAACAGCGCCGTACGCACTTCGGCGGTTCGCGCCTGACCGGTGACCATGTCCAGGCCATACCGGTCGGCGGGCTCCGTATGGACGGTCGGGGGGATCACCCCCTTCTCCATCGAGAGAAATGCGGTGGCCAGGTCTAGAGCGGCCCCACCGGCGTACAGCCGGCCGGTCATCGTCTTAGGGGCCGTAACCGGGACGCCCCGGTGACCGAAGACATCGACCAGCGTTTCCGCCTCGATCCGGTCGAGCTCCGGTTCGGCGGCGGCGTCCGCGAACACCACATCCACGTCCGTCGGCTTCGAACCGGCATCTTGCAGCGCCAGTTCCACTGCCTTACGCAGTCCCGCTGCGCGGCTGTCGAAAGTCGCCCCATACCCGGCGACCTCGCCGTACACCTTGGCGTCGCGGGCCCGGGCGGAGTCGGCGGGTTCAAGGACGAGCAATGCGCCGCCCTCACCCGGCACATGGCCGGCCGCCCGGTCGTCGAAGGGGAGGTAGGCGAGGCCGGGATCATTCACGGTGCTGAGGCGACCGCTGGCGTGCAGGCCCACCCAGCCCCAGGAGCACAGCAAGGCATCAACAGCTCCGGCGACCACGAGCGAAGTGCCCTTGCGGACCTGGCGCCGAGCCTGTGCTACCGCGTCAAGGCCGCCGGCATCGTCGGTCACAACGACGCCGCTCGGGCCCTTCATACCATTGCGTATGGAGATCTGCCCGGTGTTGACCGCGTAGAACCAGGCGAACGACTGGTACGCGCTCACGTATTCGCCGCCCTTATTCCAAAGGTTCTTGAGCTCGTTTTGACTGAACTCGAAGCCACCCGCAGAACTGGCCGTGATGACGCCCATACCGAAGCCCGGCAGATCCGCAGGGCGGACGTCGGCGTCCGCGAGCGCCCAGTCCGCGGTGACCAGCGACAGCCGGGTGACCTGGTCGGTCTGCGGCATCAGACGGCTGGGGAGGTGCTCCTCGGCCGCGAAACCGCTGATCTCTCCCGCGAGCTTCGCGGGATAGGGCGCGGCGTCGAAGCGGGTGAGCGGGCCGATGCCGCTCTTGCCCACACACAGCGCGCTCCAGTAGTCCTCGGCGCCGAGCCCGTTGGGGGCGACGATTCCCAGGCCGGTCACCACCACTGAGGCCGTCATGCCAAGCTCCTTTCCGGTCGGGCCAGCACCATCGCGCTCTGAAAGCCACCGAAGCCACTGCCGACGGTGAGCACGGCGTCGACGATCTGGTCACGCGCCATCAGCGGTATGTAGTCGAGATCGCACTCAGGGTCGGGCGTGTGCAGGTTCGCTGTCGGCGGGACGACGTTGTGCTGGATCGCCAGGACGGACGCCGCAATCTCAATCGACCCGATCGCTCCCAGCGAGTGCCCGACCATGGACTTGATGGAGCTCACCGGGGTGCGGTAGGCGTGCTCGCCGAGGCTGCGCTTGAAGGCGGCGGTCTCGTGCCGGTCGTTCTGCTTGGTGCCCGAGCCGTGCGCGTTGACGTAGTCGATCGCGGTGGGACCCATCCGGGCCTCGTCGAGCGCGACCGTGATCGCCTCGGCCATTTCAGCGCCGTCGGGGCGCAGGCCAGTCATGTGGTAGGCGTTGCTCCGCGTCGCATATCCCGCAACCTCTGCGTGGATGCGGGCACCGCGCCGTCGCGCGCTCTCCAGCTCCTCCAGAACGAACACCGCGGCTCCCTCGCCGAGGACGAAACCGTTGCGGGTTCCGTCGAACGGCCGGGATGCGTGCTCCGGCTCGTCGTGGCGCGGGGTCGTCGCTTTGATCGCGTCGAAGCAAGCCATCGTGATTGGCGAGATCGGCGCATCGGTGGCACCGGCGACCATGACGTCCGCCGAACCCTCCCGGATCAGTTCGACGGCATAACCGACCGAGTCGAGCCCCGATGTGCAACCGGCCGACACCACGCTGCTCGGCCCCTGCGCACCCACGGCGCGGGCAACCTCCGCAGCAAAGGAGCTCGGCACGAAGTGGTTGTAGAAGAAGGGGTCGGCATAGGTGTGGTCCACCAGGTCAAGCCGACCTCCGTCGCTGACGACACGGTAGTCCTCGTCGAGGCTCATGGTGGCACCCACCGCGCTACCGATGGTGACACCGATTCGGTACGGGTCGAGCGCGTCCAGATCGAGCGCACTGTCCGCGACAGCTCCGCGCGCCGCGACCACCGCGAACTGTGCGGCGCGGTCCATGCGCCGCACCTCGTGCGGGGTCAGTCCGTGCTCGTACGGATCAAAATCGATCTCTGCGGCCACCTGTGAGCGGAACTGCCCGGGGTCGAAGAAGGTGATGCGGCGGGTGGCCGTGCGACCTTCGCTGAGCAGGGACCAGAAGTTTTCGGTGCCCACACCCCCGGGAGCAAGCACCTGCATACCAGTGACGACGACGCGACGCCCGCTCATGCCGCAACCTGCCAGGTGTAGAAGCGCTGCGCCATGGCGTCGGAAGGTGATCGCCAGGTTTCCGGGTCAAACACAGAGATGTAGGGCAGCAGGTCCTGCTGAATACGGACGAAGCGCGGGTCGCGCTTGGCCTGCTCGATCAGTTCGCCGCCGTTGTCGGACTCGAAGTCCTGTATGTGAAAGTAGAGCCCCTTGTGGGCGAACAGCTGCCGGCGCCGGGTTCCCATCGTGTGCGGTAATTCGGTCTCAGCGTCGAATTCGCCGAAGAGTTTCGCAACCGTCTCGATGTCAACCGGGTCGAGCCGGGCCACGATCACGGTGCTGTACATACGGGACTCAGCGGCCACCGGCTGCCCGTGCCACTCGTAGAACCGAGTGGCAACCATGCCCGCCGACGGACCGTCGGCGCCCTGGTCGCAACTCTCTATGAACGGGGCGAATGCCTCGTCACTGCTCTGCTCCACAACCTCGACCGGCCTTCTGTCGGCGCGGTCTTGGAGGTGAATGTACACGCCCTTGTACTCGAAGAGCTGGCGACGCAAAAGGCCTGAGTCGCCGACCGGTGCACCGTCCAGCCGCGCGAAGGCGCGGGCGACCTGTTCAGTGGACTCCGGTTTGATCTTGGCCACTACGACACTGCTGTGCATACATCCTTCTCCATAATGCGAGTCTGCTGTATTGCGCATCGGCCTGCGGGAAGCGGCGACGGAAACGATTCTCGCGGTGATCGATACAGCTCTCAATACGAACAACTGCAGAAGTCTGCAAGATTTCGGCACCGAAGATTCGACGCTCCACAAGAGGGAGCAGTTTTTGTCAGGTTTTCGTCAAGACATCGCAAAGTTCATATACCCGTTGCATCCCAGACCGCAATATCTAAGGCATGACTGAGACGGATACGAGCGCAACGATCAAGCGCATGGACGACTTCTTACAGCTGCAGATGCTGGTGGCACGGTTCGCACGCGCCGTCGACACTCGCGACTCCGCGGAATTGTCCACGATCTTGACCCCGGACGTGGCGATGGAATTAATGCCAGATACCCGGATCGACAGCCGTGAGGCGCTGGCCGGCATGTTGCGGGACGATCTGACCTGGGCTAGCACCATGCATTACATGAGCAATGTCGTGCCACATGCGCAAGGCAACAGGGCAATCATCCATGCGAACGCCACGGCGGTCCATGTGAGCCGCGACGGGGTGAACAAGCACTTTGACCTGGGCGCCCGTTATACCTTCACCGCCGTGCGCGAAGACGGGGTTTGGCTGCTGGCTCGGGTTCAGATCGAACCCGTGTGGGTCTCGGGCGACGACCAGAATACGCACAACGCTTCGTGATGGAACACGATCGAATCCGCGCCGGGCCCCTGCAAAAAGGGGCCCGGCGCGGTCGCGCGGAGGAGTCGGGGTCATTCCTCCACGAGGGATAGAGCCTTCGACGGGCATATGAAGACTGCCTTCCGGGCGGCGGCCTCGTCAGCCCTCTGCAGACGATCGACCAGGACGCGCACCAGGCCGTCATCGTCCTGATCGAAGATCTTCGGTTCGGTCCGTACACACTGGCCCGCGCCGATACACCGATCGTGATTCTTCTCGACTCTCATGGCCACCTCTTTCACCACGTAACGGGCAGCTCGTAAAGGCCGTAGACCAGTGCGTCGCTCTTGAACGACAACTGTTCGGCCGGTACGGCCAGGCGTAGGTCCGGAAGTCGCCTGAAGAGCGTGTCGAAGACGACCTGCAGCTCCACGCGACCCAGGTTTTGCCCCAGGCACTGGTGCGGCCCGTAACCGAAGGCCACGTGGTGCCGCGCGTCCCTGCCGAAGTCGAGTTCCTCGGGATCTTCGAAGACCGCGGGGTCGCGGTTCGCCGCGAAGGTGGAGGCGATGACGGCTTCGCCCTTGCGTATGAGAACCCCTCCGATCTCGACGTCGTCCATGGCCAGGCGGTGCGCGCCGAAGTCCGGGATCGTGTAGAACCGCAACAGTTCGTCGACGGCCTTCAAAGTCTTCGAGGGATCCGCCTTGATCTCCGCGAGCAGCTCCGGCTTCGTCAGCATGGAGAACACACCGAGGTTAATCATGTTCGCCGTGGTCTCATGCCCTGCGAGGAGGACCAACAAGCAGAGGCTGGCGAGCTGTGGCCGATCAATGCCGCCCTGCTGCCGCTGCAGTTCGATCTGCCGGCTCAGCAGGTCGTCTCCCGGGTTCTTGATCTTCTCCTCGACCAGCTTGTCCATGTACTTGCGCAGCTCTATCGAGATGTTGATCCGGCCCTGCTCGTCCGTCGTGCGGCGCAGCAGAACCTCGGCCAACTCCATGAAGTACTCGTGGCCCTCGAAGGGCATGCCGAGGATCTCGGATACCACGAGCGAAGGAACCGGCAGGGAGAAGACCTGGTTCAGGTCAACAGGCTTCGCCATCTTCAGCATATCGTCAATGAATCCATCGACGATTTCCTGGATTCTCGGCTTCATTGCGGTGACCCGCCGTACCGAGAATTCGCTGATGACGGGGCGCCGCGCCGCCGAGTGCTCCGCACCGTCGAGAATTATCATGAATGGGGCATGCTTGGACAGTGCCGCGTTCTGTCCGGGCACCACAACCGGGAAATCCTTTTTACGACGGTCGGAGCTGAGCAGCGGATTGGACATCACAGCCCGCACGTCTTCGTACTTGGTGACCAGCCAGGCCTTTCCGCCATCCGGGAGGACCACCTGACTGACCGGTGCCTCCTCCCGGAACTTCGTATAGACCGGCGGAATATTAAAAGGACACGTGCGCTGAATGGGGAAGTTGACGAGTTCAGTGGTCGCGCCTGTACCGGCATTCTTCATGTGACCCCTCGGTCCGAGTTCCACGTTCTATGAACTCACGATATCGAGGCAGCTACATGGCCAGGTTCAGCGAACGTCAATTCGTCGGCAATGAAATGTCAGCTCACGCTGCGGAACCTGAAGCCGACCCCGCGGACGGTCACGATCCACTCAGGTCCGCCCAGCTTGCTCCGAAGGCTGCTTACATGTGTGTCGACGGTACGGCGTGACCAGGATTCGCCCCAGACCTTGCGCATGATCGACTCCCGTGAGACCACCTGCCCCGGAGTACTGGCAAGCAGCGCGAGCAGATCGAATTCCTTGCGGGTCATCGGAACCGGTCGGCCGCCCACCTCAACTTCGCGCGAGTCGGTGTCAATGCGCAGAGGGCCGTGTTCCAGGACAGACCCGCCATCGACGCCCCGGGCGGCGCACCTCATACGCCGCGAACGCCGCATCACGGCATCCAGTCGGGCCATGAGTTCCCGGATGCCGCAAGGCTTGATGACGTAGTCGTCCGCCCCAGCCTGCAACGCGAGTACGCAGTCAAGTTCCGACGCGCGCGAGGTGATGGTGATGACCGGGGTGTCGCCGGCCGCCCGGATCTCACGGCAGACTTCGAGCCCGTCCAAGTCCGGTAGGTCGAGGTCGAGCAGCACGAGGTCCACTGTCTCGAAGCAAGCCAGCGCCTCGCCGCCCGAATTGACGGCGTCGACAACATGACCGTGCCGCTCGAGGGCATCAGTGAGGCCCTCACGATCGGCCTTGCTCCCCTCGACGACCAGTATTCGCCAGGTGTCGGAGAGCTCGTGGGGTGCACTCGGCGTCGTTGCCGGGGAATTAGCTCGGCTCCCGGAGACCGATCGAGCCAGAGAGCGGAATCCGGTACCGTCGGTTTCGAGTATCTCAGGAAGAGAACTCACTTTCGTCTGCGCTAATCGCATGAATGCCCACCCCCCACTCAGGCCGGCGGGTTGCCGGTCTTCCATATCAGGTCGAACGAAAGACGCGAGAGGCGCCAGCCCCGATCGGTGCGCACCGCGTCGCCGGTGACGTAGGTGCCAGACACGTAGTGTTCTCGTGCCTCACCCGCCCGCTCATGATGCACATGTACGGACGTCATGTTCGCACGGATCGTTGCCCGGTCCCCCTCGATGCTCACGATTGACTGGGTATTCACGTGATGGGTTCTTGCCCACATCGACAACGCCTTTTGGTGGTATTCCACCAGGCCGTTGATCCCGTCGTGCTGGCTAACGGGAAACTCGATGAGCACGTCGTCCGAGAAGATACCGCGCGCCCACTCCTCATCGAGTTCATCGTAGTCAAGCGCGAGAACATAGCGATCGAAGAGTTCGGCTATTTCCGCTTTCACCTGTCTTGCGTTCACTATTCCACCTTCCAGCTTCCCTCGAGGCCGACGCAAGCAAAATTGAACCATGTGATTGGCATCACTGCTCCAATCACATGGTTTTGTTAATTTCTCTTGACGTTCCGCAGGTGACCTTCGGGGGAAAACACGGCGAAACACCAGGTGCCGGTGCTCTTCTACGATCGAAATAAATGTAGGTACACACAAGGTGTCGCACGCCGCCACGCCCCCGTCATCACCGGCACGCCCCCGCAGTGACACCACGGCCGGGCACAGCCAGCGTACACGGTTCGGACTCGCAACGTAATCATAGTCGGTCTATAATCCTCGTCACTTCGTGTTTGGACGCCAGATCTCTGCAGGTCAGTGGTGATCGTGCGGACAGGGGAAGGGCTGGCAGGTAACAGGGCAACCGAAGTAGCTCCCGACCGGCCCGAGCGACGTCCACGGCGTGGCGCAGCGCTTCCTGTTCGGGGAGGGAGCCCTGGCAGGAAGCGCGATTCGCGTTAGACAGGGCAGCGGCGGTCCCGCGTACGCTTTGGCTCCTCGGCAGACGATGGCGCGGCCGGTCCCACTCGGATCGCGCGCGTTCGGCAGCGACGTGCACGTCGCCCTCGTCCCTGGTGCGGTTCGCGGCTGCCCGACGAGTTGGGCGCGATCCGCACCCCGGGCAGCCGGCGAACTGCTCGGCGGCTGCCACGACGGCAGGCCGGAGCCAGTGACCGTGGGAGCCGAGGAAGGACGGTTGCGCCTCCAAGCGGCAGGACGGGCCCAGGGAAGCCGCGCACAGACCAAGCAAGTCGCCGGCCGGGGACTCGTCGCCCCATGCGTACTCGGGGCTTACGGCCGACACACGGCGTTCCGGCGCGGGCTGACTCGCGCACCGCTCGGATCGCTTGAGCCTCATACCCAACCCTCCTTGGGACCACTACGTCATCGGCTCATCACGTTAGGAAGCCGACCAGCCATAGATCCGGCTTGCGTGACCGTCCGTCGCCATCTCCCTAGCGACGGGATGCGGCAGGCCCTGGACAACCTGGCCGTTCCAGAGGTCCAACGCCGCTTTCCTCGCGATGTCGGCACCATGGGAGCCGGCGTGGTCCTGAACCTGAATGCACAGATCCTTGAACGCGAACAGCTGACGCCTGCGGATCCACGCCGATTGGGTAGTGGCATCGAACTCCCCGACGATCTTCGTGATGTCGGGGATCACTTCCGGGGCAATCCGTGCAAGGGTGACGGTGGTACCCGTGCTCCCCAGTTCCTCGGTCGGTTCGCCTTCCCAGCAATAGAAGCACGAGGCTGCGGAGTCGGCCGGCGAGTTCCATGTTTCGGGCTCGTACGGCGTGACAAAAGGCTGCAGATCGACCGAAAGGCGAGCCATGCGCGGATCGGATTTGACCTTTTCGAGGGCTATCTGGTCGGACTTCTCGGCGAAGTCGTACAGATGAATCTGAATGTTCTGGTGAATGAACAACTGACGGCGGCGCAGGCCGATCAGGCCGGGTATCTCCGTGCTGTCGAATTCGTGGAAGAGCTGCGTAACCTTCCAACTGTGGTGCAGGTCCATCTTCGAGACGGTAACCATGCTGCGCATGTTGATCACTTCCTCGTGAAGAGAGTCGATTTGCTGCTACGCGACCGGCACGGTTTCCGACTCGGGCAGCGGAACTTCAGATTCGGTAGTCCGGCCCTTGGTGGCGACCGCCGAGAGGATGAGGCCGACGACTGCGATTCCAGCGCAGACGATCATGAGCAGGTCCATTCCGCTCACGAAGGCCGACTGGACGTGGTGGAGCATCGATGTGTCACCGAGCGAATCAGCGTAGGCGGCACCGGATCCGACGCCGTCGGAGATCGGCTCACGATTGAGCGTGCCGAGTTCGGAGTGGTACCGGGTGGACAACACCGTGCCGAGCACCGCCACACCGGTGGTGCCGGCGGCCTGGCGCAAAGCCGAGAGCAGAGCCGACCCGGCGCCCGCCCGTTCTGGAGTAAGCGCACCCACGGCCAGGGCCATCGAGCTGGGCAGGACGATACCGATACCGAGACCGACGACGACCATCCAGGCAGCGACGAACCCGTACGAAGTTTCGACACCGGTCAGCGCGCCGAGGCCCAACCCGATCGCGAGAGCCGCAAAGCCGATCACCAGGGTCCACTTGAGGCCGATCTTGTCGCGCAGGCCCTCCAGGAAATTCGTGGCCACCAGCAAGCCGCCGATCATGGGAAGCATGCGCAGGCCGCTGCCGAGCGAGTCGACGCCGAGTACCGACTGGAAGTACAGCGGAATGGTGAAGAAGAGGCCGAACATCGCGAACGCGTTGATCAGCTGGAAGAACGTGCCCATGCGGAATCCGCGGTTTCCGAAGAGGCCCAGGTCCACGAGAGCGTGTTTCCTGGTGCGCTCCCAGGCGATAAAGCCAATGATCAAGACGAGGCCCACCACGAAGGTCACCCAGGCTGTGCCGTCCCCCCAGCCCTCGTCGCCGAACCGGATCAGGCCGTACGTGACACCCACGAGGCCGGCCGCCGAGAGCAGCACGCTGACCAGGTCGATAGGACGACGGGTCTGACTGCGGGTTTCCGGCACCAGCAAGCCCACCGCGAGCGCGCCAATGGCCACGGTCGGCAGATTGACCAGGAACACCGAGCCCCACCAGAAGTGGTCGAGCAGCAGACCACCAACGATGGGGCCGAGGGGCATACCGAGCGTCACCGCCGTGATCCACACGGTGGTGGCACGCCCGCGTTCCGCCGGGTCCGGGAAGAGGACCGGGATCATCCCCATGGACAGGGACATAAGGACGGACGCCGCGACACCCAGCAGTACACGGGCCACGATCAGCTCGCCCGATGACGAGGCGAACGCGCACCAGACCGAGGCCGCCCCGAAGAGGATCAGGGCGCCGAAGACGAATTTCTTTCGCCCGAAGCGGTCTCCGAGCGCGCCTGCCGGCAACATCACGCCCGCCAGCGTCAGCGTGTACGCGGTGCTGAACCACTGCAGGGCCGCAGTGCTGGCGTGCAGGTCATTGGCAAGCGTGGGCAGGGCGATGTTGAGCACCGTCATGTCGAGCCCCACGGTCAGCATCGCGAGAGCGAGTGCACCGAGGGCCATCCAACGTCGTGCAGCCGTCACTTCCATGAGCTCTCCTCGAATCTCGAAGTAACTACGAGTTCAGAGTAGATACGGTTTTGCGGTCGGTGTCAACACGGATGTACTAGACTTTCGAACTCAGTCCTGGACGGCTCGCCGCAAGGCTGTCGCGACTCGTAAACCGCAGGTCAGCCGATGTGCGGCGGGTCGACAGGGGGCGTCTTCCACAGCAGCGTCGACGCCACGTAGCCAGGCTGATCCCGATCTCACCCTGTACGCTCGCCCGGCGGACAGGCGCTCCTGTTTCCGCGCCATGAGAGATGGGGACGGTCGCTACTTCGCAGGTCAGAGGCGCATCTCTGGTGCCAGTGCTCCCCCGGGACAATGAAGCGAACCGCCCCTTAGTGCGAGAGGTTGCCCGAGTGCCGGGACTGCGAGAACGGAAGAAGGCCCAGACGCGGAAGCGCCTGGCGGACACCGCGTTCACCCTGTTTCGCGAGCGCGGATTCGAAAACGTAACCGTCGCCGAGATTGCCGACGCCGCCGAAGTGGCCGTGAGTACGCTGTTCGCCTATTTCCCCTGCAAAGAGGCTCTGGTCTTTGACGCCGAGGAAGAGTACGAGCGCGCCCTGACGGCCGCGGTACGCGACCGCACCCCTGGCGTCTCGATGCTGGACGCGCTGGAGGAGCACCTGGTGCCCGCGGCGCACCCCCCAGCAGCGGATGGTCCGTCCGGTGAAGCATTCGTCGACCTGGTCAAGACCACACCAGCGTTGCTGGAGTACGCCGCCCGTGTGCGGCGGAACTGGGAGGCCAGTCTCGCTCGCACTCTGGCGCAGCAGGCTGGGACCGCGGAGGGTGACCTGCTCGCGACCATCCTCGCCCGCTTCGTGCTGGACGCCAGCTTCCTTGTCACATACGGCGATTACTCGCCGGAAGACCTGAAGGCGGTCTTCGAACGGTTGCGGTACGGCTGGGCAGATTTCGGCGCAGAGTAGAAAAAATGCAGTCCCGGCCCGGAACTTGAGGCCCGGTTCTGGTGGGGGCCCTGAAAGCGAATGATCTCCATCAGTCACCGGGGCGAGGTCTCGCAACTGGTCAGGTCAGTGGTGACGACTCCACCTCGCGGCCGCGTCTGCCGACACTCAGGCGGATGGACACGGAGGCACATCACACGGCCCCCGCCAGCAGCCTGCGCAAAGTAGCACAGAACCACACCTGCCCCGAGAGCGCCCAGGGCGCCATCGCGGGCTACTCGCCTGGATGGCAATGCTCGTGCTGTTCGGCGGAGCCCGCGGCACCCTGCCGACTGGGGCTACCTCTGCTCGTCGTCGCCGCCCATCTGTTCCCAACAGACATCGCGGCACCCCAGCCCACGGCCCGCTCCCCCTGGACGCGCATGATCACCGGCCGCCTGGTCCGGTTTGACGCTCTGCCGATCCGCCCTTACGAGCAGCGCCTCCGGCAGGAATCCTGGGCCCGACACACACGAGAGCCCCCGAGCCCGTGACGGGCCACCAGGACACCTGACGGCCCGTCACTAAAAACCGCATTCAATTGTTGTTTCTTCGCACGCGCAGCGCCCGCACCCTCGTGGCCTGACGACGCCGTTGACGCCATCAGCAGAGAATGAACGCGAATATCAGGCCTTGGCCATCATGAAACCCACACCCCGCACCGAAACTATTAGATCTCTGTCACCCAGCTTGAATCGAAGATTACTGATGTGCGTATCGACCGTCCGCTGAGACCAGGACTCCCCCCACACTTCACGGATGATCCTTTCGCGCGAAATGACCTTTCCGGGATTTCTTGCCAGAAGGAGAAGAAGTTCAAATTCTTTGCGGGTCAGCTTCGGCGAACGTCCGTCGCATTTCACTTCGCGTCTTCGCACGTCAATGCTCAGGTGCCCCCGCACCAGCAGCGGGGGCTCCTGCTTGCAGATGTAGGACCGCCGCATAACCGCGCCGATCCGAGCCATGAGTTCGCGTAGCCCGTACGGCCGCGCCAGATAGTCGTCCCCGCCGGCCCGCAGGGCCAGCACAATATCCAGCTCCGAGGCCGGGGGCCCGATGAAAATGACGGGGGTGTCAGTAACGGCACGGAGCAGGCGACACACGTGAAGCCCGTCGAGGTCTTTGAGATCCGCACTGAGCAGTACAAGGTCAGTTTCTGCAGCGGCGGCCAACGCCTCCTGGCCACTCTCTACGCCTCGCACTTCCTGACCGCTTCGACGCAGGTCGGCCGCGAGATTCTCTCTTCGCTCCGTGTCACTCTCCGCAACGAGGACCACCCAAGGGCCCGCCTGCTCGCCGGAATTCCGTACATGCGACACAGATAACGAATGTGAACCCACAGAAATCCCCCGAAAATCTCAGTAGATATCTCGACACGCCTATCCCGGCATGCACACCAAGCATCACACGAGTTCACACCTCTTTCAATCGCTTTCTGTAACTTGGGGGCCTGACGCATCGTCACATCGGCAAGGCTTGGCCAAAGACACTTCAAGAAAATATAAAAGATGAGCCGCAAGGTAAAGGTTTGACAAGCGCCGAGGCGGTAGGGTTTGACGATGAAGGGGCGTATCCGTTCGGTTTGGATGCGCGCAGCGCCAGCGGAAGCCGGGGGCGAGTCGAGCGCAGCACTGGTGAATCATGGCGTTTTCCACACTTCACGGTCCCGCAGGGTTGCCATGCTCCTCACTCCATCGACCTCGCATGTCCATCACGTCATCTGCGGCACCTCTGCTTGCGCCTGCCGAATAGTGGTGGATCTGTCACCGGACGCGTCGATTCGCTGGCGCGTATCCTGGTTCGCGGGGCCGGCGAAAGTGGGTTTCAGACTGACGGCGCTGTGCACTGTGGGCGTCTGCGAGCCCAGGTGAGCGGACCTGAGTGATGTCGTCGTCATACGAGTACATACCGCCGCTTTGACCACGATTGTTTTCGCCCGGCTCGCCCTGACACCGCCGAATGCGGGGGCACGGACCTCAATGACATGTCCGAACGGGACCAGCGCTGTCTCCACCAAGAAGCCGCCCGCTGCGCCGGTACGGATAACAGACACCCGGATCGGCTTCGGCGCGGTTGGAGTGTCCAGCACTCTTCCTACCGTGTCGGGGTGTTCTCACCTGGCCCGCCCCATGCCTGCGGTGGGGCGGATACTGAGCGGACCGAACTCGTTGAAAGTGCGTCCCGAGCTGGTCCCCGCAATGATCTTTCACTCCGATCCGGGTAAAGCGTCATGATCGGGCCCGGCGGATCCGTCCAGGGGCTGCACACCCAAATGTGCTCGGCCGCCTCACCTCCAGCGGGCGGACCGGCGTCACCACACCTCCAACCGCCCGTGCCATCAATCCGGCGAACGCATGCGGTCGCGTCTTCAACCAGTGGCTCGCGTACGACCGGGGGACCTCACGAATTAACGTAGGTGCGTCAGCCCTTCACGTACCAAGCACCAGGAGCCCCGCACCTTCCCCCAGCAAACCAAACCCTCAGTAGCCGCTTCCTGCTGCCGCGCCAGCACAACGATAGGGACGAAGCGTCCACCTCACCGCGTTCCCGCAGGTCGGAGGGGTTTGACGAGTGGAGCCTAGGGGAGTCGAACCCCTGACATCTGCCATGCAAAGACAGCGCTCTACCAACTGAGCTAAGGCCCCGTCGCGAACCAGGGTACCCGGTGCCCGCGAGGTTTCCCGACCGGGTATCGCCGCGCGCAGGTGCTCTCCGTAGGATGCTCCGCGAGATTCGCGGCAGCGAAGCGCGATCGGGGAGACAGGGGAGACGCCATGGACGCAGCACAGCAAGAAGCCACCGCGCGTGCTCGGGAGCTGCAGCGGAGCTGGTACGGGGAGCCTCTTGGGGCGCTGTTCCGCCGTCTCATCGACGATCTCGGTCTCAACCAGGCGCGCCTGGCGTCCGTACTGGGACTGTCCGCGCCCATGCTGTCCCAGCTGATGAGCGGACAGCGGGCGAAGATCGGCAATCCGGCCGTCGTCCAGCGCGTCCAGGCGCTCCAGGAGCTGGCCGGACAGGTCGCGGACGGCAGCGTCAGCGCCGCCGAGGCCACCGACCGGATGGAGGAGATCAAGAAGACCGCGGGCGGCTCGGTGCTGAACAACACCGCGCAGACCGCCACCTCCACGGGGGCGACGACCGTACGGCGCGTGGTCCGCGAGATCCAGTCGCTGCTGCGCTCGGTCTCGGCCGCCGGCGACATCATCGACGCCGCGAACACCCTCGCCCCCACCCACCCCGAACTGGCAGAGTTCCTCAGGGTCTACGGGGCGGGACGCACCGCCGACGCGGTCTCCCACTACGAGGCGCACCAGAGTTAGCCGGCGGAGCCGGAGCGGCGCACGCGGCGCCCTCCGGGAGGAGCCGGCAGTTCGGTGGTTCGATACGCGGACGGGACGCAATGGGTGAGGTCTTCGCCGGTCGGTACGAGCTGATCGACCCGATCGGGCGGGGCGGCGTGGGCGCCGTCTGGCGCGCCTGGGACCAGCGGCGCCGCCGCTATGTGGCGGCCAAGGTGCTGCAGCAGAGCGACGCGCACACGCTGCTGCGCTTCGTACGCGAGCAGGCCGTACGGATCGACCACCCGCATGTGCTCGCCCCCGCGAGCTGGGCCGCCGACGACGACAAGGTCCTGTTCACCATGGACCTCGTGCACGGCGGTTCGCTGGCCCATCTGGTGGGCGACTACGGGCCGCTGCCGCCGCGCCTGGTGTGCGTCCTGCTCGACCAGCTGCTGTCCGGCCTGACCGCGGTCCACGCGGAAGGGGTCGTGCACCGCGACATCAAACCCGCGAACGTCCTCCTGGAGGCCACCGGCACCGGCCGCCCCCACGTACGGCTGTCGGACTTCGGCATCTCGATGCGCAAGGGCGAGCCGCGGCTGACCGACGCCAACTACGTGGTGGGTACGCCCGGTTACTTCGCGCCGGAACAGATGCTGGGCGCCGAACCCGACTTCCCCGGCGACCTCTTCGCGGTCGGCCTGGTCGCGGTGCACCTGCTGACCGGTTCCAAGCCGGACACCCAGGGGCTGGTCGAGCACTTCGCGCAGTACGGGACGCCGGACGCGCCCGAGGGCATCGCCGAGCCGCTGTGGCAGGTGCTGGCGAACCTGCTGCAGCCGGACCCGGACCTGCGCTTCAAGACGGCCGCCGGGGCGCGCAAAGCGCTGCTCGCGGCGGCCGAACTGCTGCCGGAAGCGACGATCGAGGACGAGATCGTCGAGGTTTTCGACCACATCGGACCGCTGCCTGCGGGGTTCGGGCCGGATGGGCCGTTGCGGGCGGAGGGGGCGGGAGCGGGGGGCGATCCC
>NZ_LGCW01000312.1:0-40238 GCF_001279365.1 Streptomyces sp. NRRL F-5755
CCCGTTCGTACGCCTGCGCCGCCGCTCCGGCCCGGTCCAGTGCGTGCAGGGCCGCGCCCAGTACGGGGGGCTCCGTGACCACGCGCGGTTCCGCCTTCGGGGCGCGCTCCGCCAGCAGGCGGGCCAGTTCGTCGTGCAGGAGCGGGTGCCGGGCGGCCAGTACGCCGCCGCCCAGGACCAGCGGCGTCGGCTCCTCCAGCAGGTCCAGCCGGCCCAGCGCCACCGACGCCAGCAGCGCGATCTCCTCCGCCTGCCGCCGCACCAGGGCCCGCGCCACCGCGTCGCCGGACGCGGCCACTTCGAACAGCAGCGGCGTCAGCCCGAAACGGCGCTCCCGCGGAATGCGCCCCAGGTGGAGCGCTTCGATCAGCTCCGGCATGGTGGTCAGCCCGAAGTGGGCCGGCACCTCGCGGGCCAATGCGCTCGGCTCGCCGCGCCCGTCGTCGGCCCGCGCCGCCCACCACAGCGCCTCCTCGGCCAGGTGCCCGCCACCGCCCCAGTCGCCGGAGATCCGCCCGATGGACGGGAACCGGGCGGTGCGGCCGTCGTGTCCCAGGCCCACGCAGTTGATGCCCGCGCCGCACACCACCGCGACGCCGACCGGTTCGCCGCGGTCCGACAGCCCGGTGCGCAGCAGCGCGAAGGTGTCGTTGGCGACGGTGACCGTACGGGCCCAGCCGTACGAGGTGATCTCCGCGGCCAGTTCCCTCTCCTCGACGGGCAGGTCGGCGTTGGCCAGGTAGGCGGACACCTGGCTCACCGGCCCGGTGACGCCGGCCCGTTCCCGTACCGCGTCCACCAGCGCCGCCAGGTCGCCGACGGCCCGCGCGACGCCGACCACCGGCGGCTGGAAACCGCTGCCGCGGGCCGTCGCCAGCACCGTCCCGTCCGCGCCGACCAGCGCCACGTCGGTCTTGCTGTTGCCCGCGTCGACGGCGAGCATCAGGCCATCGGCACGCGGCTCGGCTCCGGCCTTCCCGGCCGGCCGGCGCACCGCCCCACCCCCTTCACCCTTGCTCAGAGCCACGTGAGGTGCTCCCGGTTGTGCGCGATCAGCTCGTCGGTCAGCCGGTCCGCGTACGCGATCTGGCCGATGAGCGGGTGGGCGAGCAGCGCCTCGAAGATCCGGTCCCGGCCGCCCTTCAGGGCCGCCTCCAGCGCGAGGTGTTCGTACGCGGTGACGTTGGCGATCAGCCCGGAGTACAGCGGTTCCAGCGGCCGTACGGGCAGCGGCTTCGCCCCGCCGGCCCCCACCGTCGCCGGCACCTCGATCACCGCGTCGTCGGGCAGGAAGGGCAGGGTTCCGTTGTTGACCGTGTTCACGATCTGCACGTCGCCGGTGTCGCCCAGCAGCGCGGAGGTCAGCGCCACCGCCGCCTCCGAGTAGAACGCGCCGCCGCGCTTGCCCAGCAGCTCGGGTTTCTCGTCCAGCGACGGGTCGCCGTACATCTCCAGCAGCTGCTTCTCGATGGCGGCCACCTCCGCCGCCCGCGACGGCTTGCTGCGCAGTTCCTCCACGACCTCGTCGTGCTGGTAGTAGTAGCGCAGGTAGTACGACGGTACGACGCCGAGCCGCTCCACGAGCGAGCGCGGCATGTGCAGGTCCTCGGCGATGGCCGCGCCGTGCTCGGTGATCAGCCGGGGCAGTACGTCCTCGCCGTCCACCCGTACGGCGCGCTCCCACGTCAGATGGTTCAGCCCGACGTGCTCCAGCTCCACGCGCTCGGGTGCGATGTCCAGCAGTCGCGCGAACTTGCGCTGGAATCCGATGGCCACGTTGCACAGACCTACGGCCTTGTGGCCGTGCGACAGCAGCGCGCGGGTGACGATGCCGACCGGGTTGGTGAAGTCGACGATCCATGCGTCGGGGTTGCGGCGGCGGATGCGCTCGGCGATGTCCAGGACGACCGGGACGGTGCGCAGCGCCTTGGCCAGCCCGCCCGCGCCGGTCGTCTCCTGCCCGACGCAGCCGCACTCCAGGGGCCAGGTCTCGTCCTGGTTGCGGGCGGCCTGCCCGCCGACGCGCAGCTGGAGCAGCACTGCGTCCGCGCCGTCCACCCCCGCGTCGACGTCGGAGGTCCACGAGATACGGCCCGGGTGGCCCTGTTTGGTGAAGATCCGCCGCGCCAGGCCGCCGACCAGCTCCAGCCGGTCGGCCGCCGGGTCGATCAGGACCAGTTCCGCGAGCGGCAGGGCGTCCCGCAGCCGGGCGAACCCGTCGATGAGCTCGGGGGTGTAGGTCGAGCCCCCGCCGACCACGGCGATCTTCAGGCGGGGGTGCGGGGGCGTGCCCCCGGTGGACGGGGAGGTCTCCCCGGTGGACGACAGCATGGGATCGATCAGCCCTTCACTCCGGTGAGCGTGACGCCTTCGACAAAGGCTTTCTGCGCGAAGAAGAACACGATGATGACGGGGGCCATGACGAGCAGGGTCGCGGCCATGGTCAGGTTCCAGTTGACGTTGTGCGCGCTCTTGAACGATTCGAGGCCGTAACTCAACGTCCAGGCGGCCGGGTTCTGCGCGGCGTAGATCTGCGGTCCGAAGTAGTCGTTCCAGCAGTAGAAGAACTGGAACAGCGCCACCGCGGCGATGCCCGGCTTTGCCATCGGGACGACGATGCGCAGCAGAGTACGGACCTCGCCGCAGCCGTCCACCTTCGCCGACTCGATGTATTCCTGCGGAATGGTGAGCAGGAACTGCCGCAGCAGGAAGATGGAGTACGCGTCGCCGAACGCCATCGGAATGATGAGCGGCCACAGCGACCCGGACAGGTGCAGCTGCTGCGCCCACACCAGATACATGGGGATCACGATGACCTGCGGCGGCAGCATCATCGTCGAAATCACCAGCAGCATCGCGGTACGCCGGCCCCGGAAGCGGAACTTCGCGAGCGCGTACGCCACCGGTATCGCCGAACAGACGGTGAACAGCGTGCCCAGCCCCGCGTACATCAGCGAGTTCCGCCACCAGTCCAGGAAGCCGGGGGTGGCGAACACCGTCGCGTAATTCGACCAGTTCCACTCGTGCGGCCACAGTTCGCCGCTCATCGCCTGGTCGTCGCTCATGACGGAGGTCAGGAAGACGAACACGAACGGCAGGACGAAGAACAGCGCGGCGGCGACGGCGACGGAATGCACCGCTATCCAGTGCAGCAGCCGCTTGCGGCGGGCGCGGGACGCGGCGGGGCCCCGGTCGGTGGTGCCGGTGCGGGCGGGGGCGCTGCCCGCTCTCAGAGTCGTCGTGGTCATGTCGGTTCAGTCCTCCGCCGGGAGCAGGCCGGCGCGCTTGCGCATCAGCAGGGTGGTGACGGCCATGGCGATCACGAAGAGCACGAGCGAGAGCACGCACGCCGCGCCGGTGTTGAAGTTCTGGAAGCCGAGCGAGTAGACGAGCTGCGGCACGGTGAGGGTGGAGTGGTCCGGGTAGCCGGGCTGGATGACCGTGCCGGGCCCGATGGTGACGCCGGAGGCCAGCTTCCCGGCGACCAGCGCCTGCGTGTAGTACTGCATGGTCTGTACCACCCCGGTGACCACCGCGAACAGCACGATCGGCGTGATCGACGGCCATGTCACGTACCGGAACCTCGCCCAGGCGCCGGCCCCGTCCAGCTCGGCGGCCTCGTACTGCTCCTTGGGGACGTCCAGCAGCGCCGCCATGAAGATCACCATCAGGTCGCCGATGCCCCAGAGGGAGAGCATGACCAGCGACGGTTTGGCCCACGCCGCATCGTTGAACCAGCCGGGCGCCGGGATGCCGACCGCCTCCAGGATCTCGTTGACCGGCCCGGTGCCGGGGTTGAGCAGGAAGACGAAGGCGACCGTCGCGGCGACCGGCGGCGCGAGATACGGCAGATAGAAGGCGGTACGGAAGAAGCCGACCCCCGACTTGATCTTCGTGACGAGCAGACCGATGCCCAGCCCGAAGACCACGCGCAGCGCGACCATCACCACGACCAGCCACAGCGTGTTCCACAGCGCGGGCCCGAACAGCGGCATCTGCGTGAAGACGTACTTCCAGTTCCGCAGGCCGACGAAGGACGGCTGCTGGATCTGGTTGTAGTGCATGAACGAGAAATAGACGGTGGCGAGCAGCGGATAGCCGAAGAAGACGCTGAAACCGACCAGCCAGGGGGAGAGGAAACCGAGGGTGCGCAGCCGCTGCCCGAGGTGTTTGCGGCGCAGCGCGGGAGCTTTCGGGCGCGGCGCGGTGGCCGCCGGGCGTTCGGGGGATTCGACGAGGGACATGGCAGGACTCCGTCAGTTCACGGACTGGAGGTTGTCGGCGTCTATCTGGGCATCGAGGTCACGCAGCCCCTTGCCGAGATCCGGTACCTTCCCGGCCTCGGCGTTGTACGCGAAATCCTGGAACGCCGTGATGTACTGCCCGCCGTTGATGGACGGCGGCATGGCCTGGCTGTGCGGATTCCGCGCGATGTCGATGAACGTACGGAACGACGGATCGGCATCCAGCTTCGGCGATGTGAGCGCCGCGAACGTGGACGGCACATTGTGGATCGCGTTTGCGAACCGCACCACCTGGTCCGTGTCCACGGTCAGGAACCTCACCAGTTCCCACGCCGCGTTCTGGTGCTTGCTGCTGTGCGCGATGCCCGCGACGGTGCCGGTCAGGTAGCCCCGCCCGTACGTGTCCGCCTGGTCGTCCGGCACCGGCAGCGGCGCCGTCCCCCAGTCGAACTTCGCCTTGCCCTCCTTCAGCATCAGCCCGCGCCATTCACCGTCCATATGCATGGCCGCCTTCTGCGACATGAAGGAGCTCTGCGCCGACATCTCGTCCCCGAATGTCGTACGGAACTTCTCCAGCGCGGCATAACCGCCCTGCGCGTCCATCAACTCCCGCTGCGCGGCCAGGAACTGCTTGGTGCGCGGGTCCTTGGCGAGCTGCGCCTTGCCCTCCTTGTCGAAGTACGTCGGCCCCCACTGCGCGAACATCCGGTCCGGACTGTTCTGGTACAGCCGGAAGTTGGGCATGAACCCGGCGCGCTCGTACGACCCGTCCGGCTTGCGCTTCGTGAGCTTGGCCGCGTCCCGTTTGAACTCGGACATCGTCCGCGGTGGCCGCTCGATACCGGCTTCCTTGAACGCGTCCTTGTTGTAGTACAGCCCGTACGCGTCCGCGAGCAGCGGCAGTGCGCACTGCTTCCCCTGATAACTCGTGTAATCAAGAAATGTCTTGGGAAAGACCTTCGCCTTCTCCACACCCGTCTTCTTCATGAACGGATCGAGATCCACCCACATACCCGACGAGCAGTACTGCCCCACGTTGTTGGTGGTGAACGACGACACGACGTCCGGCGCGTCGTCCCCGCCGGCCCGCAGCGCCTGGTTCACGGTCTCGTCGGTGACGTTGTCGACCGTCTTCACCTTGATGTTCGGATGCAGCTTCTCGAATCGGGCGATGCTGTCGTCGACCGCCTTCACCTCGGCCGGATTGGACCAGCCGTGCCAGAACTTCAGCGTGACGGGCTGGGTCGGGTCGTCGCGATCGCTGCCGACGCTCGGATTGGCGCAGCCCGAAAGAATCAGACCGGCCCCGGCGAGCGCCGCTGACAGGCAGATGCGCATGCGCGGACGCGGCATGGCGAACTTCCTTTACGGCAGGGGTGATGGCAGGGGGTGGTGCGACTGCGTGCGCGTGCGGAGTTCTCGACGCCGGTGGTGGGCCGGGCACGTACGGCACGTGGGGAGCCCTTCGGGCTCATGGTGGTGTTCTCGGCTCGGCCGGTGTGACGACCGCCGGATAATCGGCCCGTGGCGGTCGTGGTGTCCGTCCGGGCCGTCACCGGCCCTCCGCACCGTCTCATCACGCCGTGTCGAACACGGCGTTACGTGCCTCGGCGAGTGCCGTGTGCAGCGCGCCGGTGAGAATCGGATTCCCCTCGATATTGCTGATCCGAATCTCCGGCCGCGGCAGCGCGAGCCCCGTGAATTCCTCCTCGACCAGTTCCCGCAGCGGTTCTCCCCCCACCTGCGCGACCTCCCCGGAGAGGACCACCAGCCGGGGGTCCACGACGGCGACCACGGCCGCCAGCCCGGTCGCCAGACGCCGCGCCACCTCGGCGCGCACCCGGTCGTCGTCCAGCGCCTCGTCAACCGTACGGACATCCGCCGCGCCGTACTCCCGCGCCAGCTCCACGATGCTCGGCGAGCCGACGAGACGCTGGAAGCCCCCGCCGGCGTCCGGCCGGGCCGCGTCGCGGTCGCCGCCGCGCGCGAGCGGCGCGCCGGGCAGCGGCATATAGCCGATCTCGCCCGCGCCTCCGGTGGCTCCGCGCAGCACCTGCCCACCGAGCACGATGGCCGCGCCGACCCCCTCGTCGGCCCACACCAGCACGAAATCGTCGAAGTCCTGCGCGGCGCCGTCGTGCTGTTCGGCGACCGCCGCCAGGTTCACGTCGTTCTCGATCACGATCGGCACGCCCAATACGCCGGCCAGCTCGTCCTTGAGCGCCCGCGCGTGCCAGCCCGGCAGGTGGGGCGCGTACCGCAGCACACCGGTCTGCGGGTCGAGCGCGCCGGGCGTCCCGATCACCGCCCCGTGCAGGCGCTCCCGCGTCAGCCCGGCCTTGTCCAGCGCCCCGTCCACGGCCGAGGCCACGAGCTGCGCCGTCTTGGGCGGCGCGTCCTCCTCCACGGCCTCCGTACCGACCCGCTCCTCACCGAGCACGCGCCCGGTGATGTCGGCGATCGCGGCGGTGATCCCACACTGGTCGACGGCGAGCGCGGCCACGTAGGCGGCGTCCGGGTTCACCTCGTACAACTGGGCGTTCGGCCCCGGCCGCCCGGTGACATTGCCCGTCGTACGCACCAGCCCGGCCGCCTCCAGCCGCCCCAGCAACTGCGAAGCGGTGGGCTTGGACAGCCCGGTCAGCGCGCCGATCTGCGTCCGGGTCAACGGCCCCTGCGCCACGAGCAGGTCGAGCGCGGCCCGGTCGTTCATGGCCCGCAACACCCGCGGCGTACCAGGAGTCCCCTGCCCGCCCTGCCCTGTGGCCATCACGCCCGCCCCGATTCTCGCTCCGCCGCGATCTGTTAGGAAAGTTTCCAATCGATGCACAGGAACGTAAGCGCCACGTCAGCAGGACGTCAATGGGTCTGGACCATTGACTTTGAGAGCGCCCCAGACGGTCTTACCCGGCCCGGGGCGGCCCGTCACTCCCCAGTCGTCCGCCAGCGCGTCAACGAGCACCATGCCCCGGCCGTGTTCGTCGAGTGGTCGGGGCGACCGGATGACGGGTGTGCCGTCCCCTGCGTCCGAGACCTCGATCCGCAGGGTGTCGTCGCCCAATGTGAACCGCACTTCGATACGCCGCCCGGGCCCGGTGGCGGCCAGCACCGCATTGGAGGCCAGCTCGCCGAGCACCAGTTCCCCGGCCTCGACGGTCGCGGGACCGAGTTTCTGTGCAGTGGCCCACTCTCGAAAGGCCCGCCGCGCCTGGCCGGGGCTTCGCCTGTTCCGGGGGAAGCGGTGGGTCACGGAGGCAGGGCGAAGCGAATGCTCGATCATGGCGAACCCCTCAGAGGGTGCGAGAACGGACCTTCAGCAGACTGCACCTGCGACGGAGATCCATGCAACGTTGAATGCTTCCACGAACGGGTGAATTGGTATTGAGTGTGGCGACGTTGACCATCCAAACTTGGCGCAACTGAGAGGGGGTTGGTGTGGTGAAGAAGGAGCCCATGGCGCTCCCGTCGACGGTCCTCGGCAGGCAACTGGGCGAAGAACTGCGGGGTTTTCGCGAAGCTGCCGGTCTCTCCACCGCCGTGGTCGCTGAAGCCCTGGACTGTACGAAGGGCAAGATCAGTCGCATTGAGAACGGACGGGTGCCCCTGCGCACACCGGACCTCGTAGCGCTGCTGGACACCTATGGCGTGCGGGACGCGGATACGCTCTCGCGCTTGACCACCTTGGCGCGTACCGCGAATCGCCGTCGTCGCGATGGCTGGTGGAACCAGTACGGTCAGGTACTGGCGGACACATACCGCGACTACATCGCGCTTGAGGCCGTGTCCGACAGCATCAAGACGTTCCAGTGCCAACTCGTTCCGGGGCTTCTACAGACACCGGCTTATGTACGGGCCGTCACCGTGGCATCCAGAGCTTGGCAGTCCCCGGAAGAGATCGAGCAGTTCGTCCAAGTGCGGCTGGCCCGCCAGGAGCGCCTTTCGAATGAACCGAGGCTCACCGTGTGGGCCGTGGTCACCGAAGGGGTTCTGTTGCAGCAGGTCGGCGGCCCAACGGTGATGCGTGCCCAGCTCGACCACCTCGTGGCCATGACCGAGGAACCGAACGTCACAGTTCAAGTTCTCCCGTTCTCCCGAGGTGCGCACGCAGGTATGTTCGGGCCGTACTTGCTGCTGAGCTTCCCGCAGGTGTCGGCGCTGGATGTCGTACGGGCGGAGAATCCCACCGGAGCGGTATGGCACGAGCGGGAGGCAGAGGTATCGCGCTACCGAGAGCTCTTCGCCGATGCCCGTACGTCTGCGCTCTCACCTGCGGAATCAGTGGCCCGGATCAAGCGCATCGCCAAGGAGCACCGAGCGTGAACCTGATGAAAGTCACCTGGCGCAAGAGCACCTACAGCGGCGGCCAGGACGAATGCCTGGAGATAGCCGACGGCCTCCCGGCCCACTCGCCCGTCCCCGTACGCGACAGCAAGCACCCCGACGGCCCCCACCTCCTCTTCCCCGCCCCCGCCTGGTCAGCCTTCATCGCCTCCGTGAAAGCGGCCCGCAGCTGACGGCTACTGGTCCTCCAGCCACTGGAATATCTCCTCCCAGAACCGGCACCCCTCCACCGGCTCTACTTCGTCGATCAGCTCGCGGAGCTCGTGCAGGACCGTCTCGTGGTCATCTCCGAAGAGCCGGTCCTCGTAGGACGCCAGCAGGCCCAGTGCCCCCGCGAGCAGCGGCAGGCTGTCGGCCACGTGGCCCGCGTAACCGGCCGCGTGGTCCCAGCCGTTGGGGTCGTACAGGGAGACGCTGCCTCTGTCGCCCAGCAGCATCAGGCTGTATCCCATCGCGTCACCCATGCCGTACGCGTACGACTTGGGCGGGGAGTCGTCGTCCGGGTAGCGGTTGCCGAACAGTTCGTCCGGGTCTTCGGCCCAGGGGCCTTCCCGGGTCAGGTCGGTGGAGTCGTAGTCCACGAAGCCGAGGTGGACGGACGGGAAGCCGACCTCGGTGAGGAACGTGCGGGTCTCCGCGTGTTCCAGTCGCTCGGGGAGTTCGTCCTCCGTGGGCCGCCACAGCGCCCCGGCGCCGAAGATCGACTCCAGCCACTCCGCCGTCGGCTCCAGGGCCGCGGCCAGTAGTGCCTCCTGATTCGCGGCGGCAGCGCCCGCCTGCCGTCCTGTTTCCGTTGCCGTCCCGCTCATCGGTCAGCCCCCGTACTTCCTTCGTCCGTCACCGGTCCGTCGTGCTGTGAACAGTGAACCGCACGGCACTGACAACCGATCATGGATGCATCGGCAGCGGTGGGCGTGGGTTCGGCATGGCAGTGCCCCCGCAGGCCGCGCACGACCTGATTTTTCACGAGCTGCCTGAGTACTGGGCCCATGTGCTCGGTTGCGAGAGGACGGCCGCCTCCTGTCGGGGCGCGGTTGCTCCCGGCCCGCAGTGCTGGCTGCGGGCCGCCCCGAGGACCGGCCCGGGGCGGTCACCGGCCGGGCAGCCCACCCAACACCTTGTCCAACGTCACCGGCACCTCCCGCACCCGCACCCCCGTCGCATGGTGGACCGCGTTGACGACCGCGGCCGCCGTGCCCGTGATGCCGATTTCGCCGATGCCCTTGATGCCCAGGGGGTTGACGTACGGGTCGTCCTCGTCGATCCAGTGGGCCTCGATCCGGTGGACGTCCGCGTTGGCCGTGACGTGGTAGTTCGCCAGGTCGTGGTTGACGAGGAGGCCGTAGCGCGGGTCGGTGACGGTTTCCTCGTGGAGGGCCATGGACAGGCCCATCGTCATGCCGCCGATCAGCTGGGAGCGGGCGGTGCGCGGATTGATGATGCGGCCGGCCGCGAAGACGCCGAGGAGGCGCGGTACGCGGATCTCGCCGGTGTCGGCATCCACCCGTACCTCGACGAACTGGGCGCCGAACGCGTGCATGGCGAAGCGTTCGGCGTGCGGGTTGCCGGGGGTCTCGGCCTGCGCGTGGTCGCCGGGGGACGGGTCGTGTCCATGGCGCTTACGGAAGGTCCGCGCCGCCGCCACGATCGCCGAACCCCACATCGCCGTACCGGAGGAGCCGCCCGCGACGGTCGCCTTCGGGAGGGCGGTGTCACCGAGGCGCAGTTCGATGGCGTCGAGGGGGACGTCCAGCCGGTCCGCGGCGATCTGGGCCAGTACCGTCCAGGCGCCGGTGCCCAGGTCGGCCGCGGCGATGTCCACCCGGTAGCGGCCTTCGCCCATGTACTCGACGGCGGCGAC
Source organism: Streptomyces sp. NRRL F-5755 (assembly GCF_001279365.1). Classification (NCBI taxonomy): domain Bacteria; kingdom Bacillati; phylum Actinomycetota; class Actinomycetes; order Kitasatosporales; family Streptomycetaceae; genus Streptomyces; species Streptomyces sp. NRRL F-5755. The sequence goes on from NZ_LGCW01000312.1 coordinate 10,447, forward strand.
CGAGCCGGGCACGCGGTTGACCGGGTAGGCCGACGAGGCGACGCCCGTACCGACCAGCCAGCGGCCGTCCCGCCGCACTCCGGGGCTCGGGTCGCGGTCCTGCCAGCCGAAGCGGCGGGCGCCTTCGTTCAGGCACGCCACCAGGTTGCGGCTGGAGAAGGGCTTGCCGGTCTCCGGGTCCACCGGCGCGTCGTTGCGGATGCGCAGCTCGACGGGGTCCATGCCGAGGCGCTCGGCGAGTTCGTCCATGGCGACCTCGGGCCCGAACATGCCGGGGCACTCGCCGGGCGCCCGCATCCAGGACGGCACCGGCACGTCCAGGCGGGCCAGCCGGTGGGTGGTCCGCCGGTGCTGCGCCGCGTACATGGTCCGCGTCGGGTTGGCGGACTGCTCGGCGAACTCCTTGATGCGCGCGGTCTGCTCGACGGCGTCCATGCCGATGCCGGCCAGCCGCCCGTCCGCGCCGGCCGCGAGGCGTACCCGCTGGTACGTGGGGGTGCGGTAGCCGACGAGGGTGAACATCTGCTGCCGGGTCAGCGCGAATTTGACCGGCCGCCCGGGCACCGCGCGCGCCGCCAGCGCGGCGAGTACGGAGTGGGCGTGCGGCTCTCCCTTCGAGCCGAAGCCGCCGCCGACGTACGGGCAGATCATGTGCACCCGGGCGCGGTCGAGGCCGAACACCTCGGCCAGGGTGTCGCGGTGCCCGTGCACGCTCTGGGACGAGTCGTACAGCGTCAGCTCGTCGCCCTGCCACACGGCGATCGTCGCGTGCGGCTCCATCGGGTTGCAGTGGGTCATCGCGGTCACGTACGTCTCGTCCAGCGCCACCGCGTCCGGGTCCGCCGCGGCCGCCTCCATGGCGGCGTCCAGGTCGCCCAGCACGCTGTCCGTTTCCGCACCACCGTTGGCCGACTCCGGGCGGTACAGCTCGTTCTCGTCCGGTTTCAGCTCGGATTCGTGCGGCTCGGTGGCGTAGGTGATCCGTACGAGTGAGGCCGCGTGCCGCGCCGTCTCGGGTGTCCCGGCGATCACCGCCGCCACGATCTGCCCGCGGAACGCCACCTCGGGCTCCTGGAGGATCGCCAGTTCCGCGTCCTCCGTGGACGCCAGCCGCTCGGCGTTCTCGTACGTCAGTACGGTGATGACGCCGTCCTCCTGGAGCGCGGCCCCGGTGTCGACGGCCGTGATGCGGCCACGGGGGACGGAGGACAGCACGGCGTGGGCGTAGCAGGGGTTGTCCACGCGGTGCTCGAAGGCGTAGGGGGCCTTGCCGGCCACTTTGGCCCGGGCGTCCGCGCGCTCCAGATCCGCGCCGACGGCCCGGCTACTACTGGATGTGCTCGTCATCGTGCCCCCTCCAAGCGGCCCGGAGCCTCCGGTACGAGATCGCGTACGACGGCGGCCAGCGTGTTGTGGACGAGCGGGATCTTGAACGCGTTGTCCCGCAGCGGATGGGCGTCGGCCGTCTCGGCGTCGGCCGCCGTCCGGCAGTTCTCCTCGGTGGCGGGCAGCCCTCGTAGGGCCTGCTCGGCACGCTCGGCCCGCCACGGCTTGTGCGCGATCCCGCCCAGCGCGATCCGCGCCTCCCGTACGGTGCGGCCGTCGTCCTCCAGGTCGAGGGCCACGGCCACGGAGACCAGCGCGAAAGCGTACGAGGCGCGGTCGCGCACCTTGCGGTAGCGGGAGCGGGCCGCCCACGGCAGGGCGGGCAGCTCGACGGCGGTGATCAGCTCGCCGTGCCGGAGCACGGTGTCGCGGTGCGGCGCGTCGCCGGGCAGCCGGTGGAAATCGGTGACCGGGACACGGCGCTCGCCGTCCGGGCCCAGGGTCACGACCACGGCGTCCAGGGCGGCCATCGCCACCGCCATGTCGGAGGGGTGCACGGCCACGCAGTGCGAGGACGCTCCCAGAATGGCGTGGTAGCGGGTCCAGCCCTCCAGGGCGGCGCACCCGGAGCCGGGGTCGCGCTTGTTGCACGGGGTGCTGGGGTCCTGGAAGTAGGCGCAGCGGGTTCGCTGGAGGAGGTTGCCGCCGGTGGTCGCGAGGTTGCGCAGCTGCCCGGACGCGCCGGAGAGCAGGGCCTGGGAGAGCACCGGATAGCGCGTGCGTACGGTGGGGTGCGCGGCCAGATCGGCGTTACGGACGTTCGCGCCCACCCGCAGGCCGCCGCCGTCCAGCTCCGTCACCTCGTCCAGGGGCAGCCGGCTGACGTCGACCAGCAGGTCGGGGGCGGCGATGCCGAGCTTCAGATGGTCGACGAGATTGGTGCCGGCCCCGAGGAACGCGGCCCCCGGGTGCGCCGCCACGGTGGCCACCGCGTGCGCGGCGTCGGTGGCACGCTCGTACCGGAACGGCTTCACCGGCCCGCTCCCTCGGCCTCGGCGGCGGCAGTGACAGCCGAAACAATGTTCACATACGCCCCGCACCGGCACAGATTGCCGCTCATCCGCTCGGCGATCTCCGCATGATCGAGATGCTCGGGCGCGATGTCGCCTTCCGCGCCCACCTCGGTGACCACACTCGGCCACCCCTGCGCCGCCTCCCGCAGCACCCCCACCGCGGAACACACCTGGCCCGGCGTGCAGTACCCGCACTGCAGTGCGTCATGATCCACGAAAGCCTGCTGCACGGGATGCAGTTCGCCGTCCGTACCCAGCCCCTCCGCCGTCACGATCTCCGCCCCGTCGTACGCCACGGCCAGCGCCAGACACGTCGTCGCCCGCCGCCCGTCCAGCAGCACGGTGCACGACCCGCACTGCCCGTGATCACACCCCTTCTTGGGACTGGTGATCCCCAGCCGCTCCCGCAACGCGTCCAGCACGGTGGTCCGCGTATCCACCGCCACCGCGTACTCCTGCCCGTCCACGCGCAGCCTGATCTCGGTCTCCATGGTGAAGCGAGTCACCGGGGGAGGGGGTGGTAAACGGGGGCATGTGGGTGATGCGTGAGTGGGACAGTGGGCTGGAAGGGATGATCGGGGTGGTCGTGGCTGTGGTGAGTGGAGGGGTGCGGGGATGACGGTGACGACGAGGCCGCGCGGGGAAGTGGAACGGTGGCTGGTACGGAACGGGTGGGAGCCGGGGAGGGATGTTTCCGAGCGCGTTGCCGAATTCATCGAATGCGCCGAGGACTGGGCGAAGAGGGAGGGATTTCCGGCGCCGGTGTTCGACGCTGCCAGAGACTTTCTGCGGTCATACGGCCTGCTGGAGCTGAAGGCCGAGAAGCATCCGGGCCGGTCCCTCGAAATCAATCCGGCGGGCGGTCACGAAAGTGACTACGAGTCCATCGCGGAACTCACCGAAGAACTGGGAGTCCGGCTGTTCCGGGTGGGATTCGACATGCCGGAGTGGGGCAGGATCCTGATGGACGAGGCCGGTCGCTTCTATTACCTGCACTGGTCGGGCAGCTACGTCCTGGGAAACGACGTGTACGAGGCGCTCGGGAACTGGCTGGTGAACAACCTCGAAGAGCTGGACTGACCTCGGCGGCCCGCGAGCGGAGCCGCCATACGCAAACCGCCCCGGCCCGAATCGTTTCGGGCCAGGGCGGTGCCGTTTCAGTGGGCAGGCACCCTACTTACTCAAATTAGGCGCCGGAATAGGCGCAGCCGCCAGCGACTGCGGTGATGTCGGGCTTGCCAGGGCCGACGGTGCTGCCACCGCGGCGCTGGGGTCCGGGGTCGTGGGCTCGTCGGTGAGGGGGGTGGTGGTGGGGCGGGGGGCCAGGGTTATGCCTTCGGTGTCCAGGGCCTTCTTTATGCGCCAGCGGAGTTCGCGTTCTATGCCGAGGGCCTTGCCGGGCATGGTTTTGGCGGAGACGCTGATCGTGACGGAGTCGAGGTGGACCTCGCTGAGGCCGAGGACCTCGACCGGTTCCCAGAGCTGTTCGTTCCAGGGTTCGGCCTTGGACATCTCCTCGCCGACGGCCGTGATGACCTCGCGGGCGCGGTCCAGGTCCTGGTTCGGGGCGATCATGACGTCGACGGTGGCGGTGGACCAGCCCTGGCTGAGGTTGCCGATGCGCTTGACCTCGCCGTTGCGGATGTACCAGATGGCGCCGTTCGGGCCGCGCAGCTTGGTGACGCGCAGGCCGACCTCGACGACCGTACCGGTGGCCACGCCCGCGTCGATCTCGTCGCCGACGCCGTACTGGTCCTCCAGGATCATGAAGACGCCGGAGAGGAAGTCGGTGACCAGGTTGCGGGCGCCGAAGCCGATGGCGACGCCCGCGACGCCGGCGCTGGCCAGCAGCGGTGCCAGGTTGATCTTCAGGACGGACAGCACCGTGAGCGCGGCGGTGCCCATGATGACGAAGGAGGCGACGCTGCGCAGTACCGAGCCGATGGCCTCGGAGCGCTGCCGGCGGCGCTCGGCGTTGACCAGGAACCCGCCCAGCGCGGTGCCTTGGGCGGCCGTCGCGGTGCGGTTCATCCGCTCTATGAGTTTGGTGATCGTGCGCCGGATCACATGCCGCAGGATGACGGCGATGACGATGATCAGCGCGATCTGCAGGGCGGAGGTGAGCCAGGTCGCCCAGTTCTCCTCCACCCATCCGGCGGCGTTGGTGGCCTTCTCCGTGGCGTCGTCGAGCGACGCGCGGCGGTGCGGGCCGGGCGTCGCGGCGGCTGGGGAAGCGGACCAGAACACAGCAGGGACCTCCGTGTGGGACAGCAGACCAGGGTCGGGACGGACCGTGACCCGGGCAGACCAACCACACTAACGGGGCAACGGGGGCGGTCCGCGCCGGTGTTCGAGAGTGACCGGACCAATTGCGGGACTTTTTGGGGGGAAGTAAAGGCGTGTGGTCGAAAACACCTCGGACCCGTTACCCGGTGATGGTGGCGCCGCAACCAGGCACCGGGGGACACTGTGGGGAGATCGTCCCGGCGCGAGCCACGCGCCGCCGGCGTACAAGGAGGCACCCGTGCCGCATGTCCTGGTCCTCAACGCGTCGTACGAGCCGCTCGGCGTCGTACCGCTCCGCCGCGCGCTCATCCTCGTCCTCAACGAAAAGGCCGTGAGCCTTGAGGAGTCCGGCGCCCTGATGCACAGCGCGACCCGTGTGATGCCCGCCCCGAGTGTGGTCCGCCTCAAGCGGTTCGTGCGGGTGCCTTTTCGCGGTCCCGTCCCCTTGACCCGTCGAGCCCTGTTCGCCCGTGACGGCGGACGGTGCATGTACTGCGGTGGCGTCGCAACCAGCGTCGACCACGTCGTCCCGCGCAGTCGCGGCGGCCAGCACACCTGGGAGAACGTGGTCGCCGCCTGCCGCCGCTGCAACCACGTCAAGGCCGACCGGCATGTCGCCGAGATCGGCTGGCGGCTGCGGCATCAGCCCGCCCCGCCGTCCGGCCTGGCCTGGCGGATCATCGGTACGGGGCATAGGGACCCCCGTTGGCTGCCATACCTGCAGCCGTACGGGGCGGACGACGCGCTGGCCCGGATCGATGCCGTATCGGCATAGGTCCGGGTTTTTGCATGGCGGCGCGTTCCCGGCCGGGCCCGGATGTCGTCCGGGCCCGGGCTCCGGGGTGCGTGCCGTCTACCGGCCGCCGCCCGGCCACTGCCCGTCGGCTGACGGGGCGCCACCGGGCGCCTCTCCGGTGGACCCGGGACGGGCGGCGGGCGTGCCGGGCCGGGAGTTGCCCGGTGGCCGGGGCGGCTCCGGCTTCTGCTGGTCGGGGCCATGCACCGCGTACGCCTCCACGCTCCACAGCGAGTAGCCGAAGCGGGTGGCCCGCTTGTCGCCCTGAATACGGACGTAACGGGTGTCCTTGGCGTCCATGCGGACGGTCTCGCGGCCGCCCTTGCCGTCGCGGACGGTGGCCGCCGTGCGCCAGGTGACGCCGTCCGCGGAGACCTGTACGCGGTAGGCGGCGGCGTGCGCCTCCTGCCAGGTGAGGACGAGGCGACCGAGGCGGACGGGGCGCGGCAGTTCGAGCTGGAGCCAGGCGTCGTCCTCGGCGGGGGAGGACCAGCGGGTCTTCGGGTCGCCGTCGGTGGCGGCGGTGGCCGGGAACTCGGGCGCCTCGTCGCCGGAGGAGGTGGCCGTGGCGCCGCGGGCCAGGTCGGGCCCCGCGGTGGGCGGATAGGTGCGCAGGGTCAGCGTCTGCTTCTGGTCGCCGTAGGTCACCGGGATCTCGTACGTGCCGGACCGCGCGTCCTTGGGGACCGTGATCTGTATGCGGACGGTGGCCGTGCCGCCGCGCGGGGCGGTGACGTGCTCCGGTGCCCGTACGGTGAAGCCCTTGGGCGCCTTGGCGGTGAGCTTGCCCTCCACGTCGGCGGGGCGGCGGGAGAAGATCCGGGCGTCCACGGAGGTGGTGCCGCCGGTGTCGGCGTCGATCGTGTCCCGGGACAGTTCCAGGCCCGCCGCAGGGGTGTCGGCGAACCACGGGGTGAAGGAGTGGACGGACGGCGGGGCGGTGCCGTCCTTCCAGGCCAGCCGGACCGCGTCGGCCTTCAGCCCGCGCGCCTCGGTCTGCGTCCAGCCGGTGTCGGACAGGCCGCCGAGGCGGCGCCAGCCCTCGCCGGGGACGTGTGCCTCCACGGAGATGGCGGCCGAGGACGGGCTCGGCTCGGTGAGCGCGGTGACCGCGGTCAGCGGGCGGGGGCGGCCGAACGGGACGGACAGGGAGGTCGGGTCGGCGCCCTCCTGGGGCTGTGGCGTGGCATCGGAGCGGGCGCCGGTCTCGGAGGCGGCACCGGTCCAGGCGTCGGACTCGGTCATCGCACGGTCGAGGAAGGGCCCGAGAACGCCCTTTCCGACCGTCGCCGGACTCTTCTTGATCTTCTTGCGCAGGTCCTGCACGGCGCGCTGCGCGGACCACGCGGCGGCGCCGTCCCCGCGCGCCTGCGCCACCAGCATGTCCACGGCACGCTCGCCCGCCGAGCCGTAGCGGGCCAATTGGCGGGCCCAGGGACGTACTTCGTCGGCCAGGGCGGGAGCGAGCCGTTCCGGGGCGCCGCTCATCGTGTGGAAGGCGGCCCGCAGCCGGGCGGCGGCCTGGGTGTAGCGCTCGTCGTCGTCCCGGTCGCCGCTGTTGGTGGCGGCGGCGCGGGTCTTCCAGAACGTCTCGATCAGCGGCCTGAGATACGCGGACTCGTCGGTGCCGAGGACCGAGGAGGCGTCGTTGCCGGCCAGCGCGTGCAGCGCGGCGCGGGAGGCGGCGTCGCCGCCTGCCAGGTCGTCGACGGCGGCCTGCCAGGACGCGCCGGGCCGGTAGCCGCGCGGGTTCCAGGCGAAGTCGGCGGCGGTGAACAGCGCGACGCGGGACGCCGTGGGCTGCGCCATGGCGTTGGCCAGCAGGGCGGTGGAGCCGGTGGCGACGGCGGGTTCGCGGCCCGTGTAGGGGCCGAGGAAAATACGGTCCTGCGCATAGTCGTTGACCGGATAGTTGTCCATCGTGACCATCGGATGACCGAACGCCTGACGGGCCTTGCTCAGTTCGGCGCCCGTGATGGTGCGCGGGACGACGCCGACGCCGGTCCACGCCACCTCGACCCGGTCGGACAGCGCGGCGGCGAGCGCGTCCCGGTAGGCGGTCGAGCCGTCCTGGTAGTACTCGGTCGGCATCAGGGAGAGCGGCGCCGCGCCGGGGTACTTCTCGGCGAGGTGCTCGGCGAGCGCGTCCGCCACCTTCGCGTGCGCCTTGGCGGCGGCCTCCGGGCCGGAGCCGAACGTGTCGGCGTCCGCGTCGCAGTGCCATTCGCTGTAGCTGACGTCCTGGAACTGGAGCTGGAAGGCGCGCACGCCCAGCGCCCACATCGCGTCCACCTTGCGGCGCAGCGCCTTGATGTCGTCCTCGGAGGACATGCACATGGCCTGGCCGGGGGAGACGGCCCAGGCCAGCGTGACGTGGTTGGCGCGGGCCCGCTCGGCCAGCGCCCGGAAGTCCTCGCGCTGCGCCGCGGGGTAGGGCTCACGCCAGCGGAACTGGCGGTACGGGTCGTCGCCGGGCGCGTAGAGGTAGCGGTTCTGCTTCGTACGGCCCATGAAGTCGAGCTGGTCCAGGCGCTGCTGCGGGGTCCAGGGCTGGCCGAAGAAGCCCTCGGTCATGCCGCGGACGGCGGTGCCCGGCCAGTCGCGGACGACCGCGGCGGCCAGCTCCTTGCCGCCGTCCCCCTTTTCGCGGCCCCCGGACGAGCGGTCCACGACGAGCTGCCGCAGGGTCTGTACGGCGTGGAAGAGGCCGTCCGGGCCGACGCCGTCCAGCGCGACGGTGTCCCGGCCCGCGGCCTCGCCGACCGCGAGGCGGTAGCCGCCGGACGGCAGGTCGCCGCGGGCGGGTGCGCGCAGAGCCTTCAGCGCGGTCTCCGCGTCCGCGCCGCCGAGGCGGAAGACCGGGCCGTCGCCGGGCGGCTGCTGCCCCGGGGCGACATCGTGGACCGTACGGACCCCGGCGTCGCGCAGCAGGGCGCGCAGTGCCTCCAGGGCGTACGGGTCGGCGTCCGGCGCGGCGACGACGGCGGCCTCGTCGCCCAGCCGTACGGCGGTGCCGCCCGCGCGCATCGACTGCGGGCGCGGCCACACGGCGGGCAACTGCCCGGCGGACGTGGTCCGGCCGTCATTCTGTCCGGGCAGATCGGGCGTGCCGACGGCCGGGTCGGCGGGCGCCGCGTGGGCGGGGGCGGTGCCGGCGAGCAGCCCGCCGATGACGGCGGCGGCCAAGGCGGTGGCCCCGGCCACGCGCGTACGCGCCCGTGCCCGTACGGAGCCGAGGCGGCCGATGCTGCCGGTGCCGATGCTGGTGGGGCCGGTGGGGCCGGTGCCGTCGGCCGGGTCCGTACGGTACGCACCGCCGTCCGCGGGAGCGCCCGGCCGCACCCGCGCGCGGCCGTCCCCGGCACCGCCCGGCCGCGTACCGCCGCTCCCGGCCCTCTCGCCCTGCCTGCCGACCTCTCCGGCGTCCCGAACGCCGTTCCGGACTCGCACGGTCACTCCTCAGTCCCCGTATTCCTACTCACCGGACGACCGGTGCCCGCACCGGCCGCCCGCCGCCCGGCCGCCCCGCGGCCGCGCGCCCCTGAGCCGACTGCCGCGACGGGGCCCTGCACCCCGTGGAACCCCGCCGGACAAGCCTTCGGCAGTGAGCCCACCACTGTGGTGGTGAGGGTGTCAACGGCGGAAGGCGAAGTGCCGGGTTTGCCCTGTGTGACCGGCGTGTCGCGGCGCGTCGAGGGGGTGTCGCGGGCGGCGCCCTCCGCGCTCCGTCCCCGGCGGCGCACCCCGCCCGACCGCCCCGGAGGACTTCCTCCCGAACGCCCTTCTGGTGGGCATCTCTGCGCCACCACCCGTCCGCCACCGGTAAATCGCCTGCACGAGGGATGTGTGACCTGGGCCACGTTGATTGAATGGGTACGTCTGCGACCGCCCCGAGTGGGTAGGGCAGGTCGTGTCCCACTACCGACGAACGGGAGGCCCTCCGTGGCCGCGTCCGCTCAGCTCCTCCTCGACGCACTGTCGTCCGCCCCCGAGTACCCCGCAGCGCACAGCGAATCCTGCGGACCGGAGAAAAACGAGCCCGAGAAACCCATCGAGCCGGATCTGTTCGACGGCGTCTCCGACCCCGACTCCGGCCTGGACGGCTCCGGCTCCCTGTGCTTCTGCGAACCGCCCCTGACCAGCGAGCCCCCGCTCGCCGACGCCGCCCCGCTCACCAGTGAGTCCCCGATCGCCGCCGAGCTTCCGCTGACCAGCGAGCCCACCGCGGCCGGCCTGGGCACGGAGTCCATGGAGGTCTGATGGGCCGACCGCGGCTCGCCGGTCTGCACGGCGTGTGCACGTCCTACGAGCCCGCGCCGGGCCGCACCGTCCACGTCGGTGACGACACCGTCGTTGCCGTCCTCGCCGCCCTCGGGGTCGACGCCTCGACACCGCAGGCCGTACGCGCCGCACTGGAGGCGTACGACCACGGCCCCGCCCGCGCCCTGCTCCCGCCCACCGTCGTGGTGCGCCCCGGGCGCCCCCCGAACCTGCCCCGGCTGCCCGAAGGCACCGCCCTGCGGGTGGAGACCGAGTCGGGCGAGGTGCTGGACTGGGGGCCCGACCCCGGAGGCCGTACGGACCGGACCCGCGCCCGAGGGCCGGACGGTTACGTGGGCCGCCTCCCCCTGGGCGTCCACACCCTGCGGGCCCACACGCCCGACGGGCGGTCCGCCCGCGCGCACCTGGTCGTCGCCCCCGACCGGATGCCCGCACCGCCCGGCCGCACCCACGGCTTCATGGTCCAGCTCTACTCCCTGCTCTCCGGCCGCTCCTGGGGCATGGGGGACCTGGGCGACCTCGCCGACCTGGCCGCCTGGTCCGGGCGCGTGCTCGGCACCGGCTTCCTGCAGATCAACCCGCTGCACGCCGCCGTCCCCGGAGCCCCCACCGACCCCTCGCCGTACCGCCCCTCCTCCCGCCGCTTCCCCGACCCCGTCCACCTCCGGATCGAGGACATCCCCGAATTCACCCGCCTCGACGGCGCCGCCCGCGGCCAGGTCGACGCGCTGCTCGTCCGCGCCGAGAAGCTGCGCGAAGCGGTGCTCCACCAGAACGCGCTGATCGACCGGGACGCCGTGTGGGAGCTGAAGAAGGAGGCGCTGGAACTGCTCTGGAAGGTGCCGCTGAGTCCCGGACGGCGCGCCGCCTACTGCGACTTCCTCGCCGAGCAGGGCACCAGCCTGGAGGACCACGCCACCTGGTGCGCGCTGGCCGAGCGGTACGGCCCCGACTGGCGCGGCTGGCCCACGGGCCTGGACGACCCGCGCTCCGCCCGTACGGCCCGGATGCGCGGCTGCCTGCTGGACCGCATCGACTTCCACAGCCGGCTCGCGTGGTACACCGACCAGCAGCTCGCCGCCGCCCAGCGCGCAGCCGCCGAGGCCGGGATGGACATCGGGCTGGTGCACGACCTGGCCGTCGGCGTCCACCCCTCCGGTTCCGACACCTGGGCCCAGCAGGACGCCTTCGCGGCCGGCATGTCGGTCGGCGCGCCGCCCGACGCCTTCAACTCGCGCGGCCAGGACTGGGGCCTGCCGCCCTGGCGGCCGGACGCACTGGCCGCCCAGGGCTACGCCCCGTACCGCGACCTGCTGCGCGGCATCCTGCGGAACGCCGGCGCGCTGCGCATCGACCACGTCATGGGCCTGTTCCGGCTGTGGTGGGTGCCGGAAGGGCGGCCGCCGACGGAGGGCGCGTACGTGCGCTACGACGCCGAGGCGATGCTCTCCGTCCTCGCGCTGGAGGCGCACCGCGCGGGGGCCGCGGTCATCGGCGAGGACCTGGGGACGGTCGAGCCGGTGGTGCGTACGGAGCTGGCCGAGCGCGGCGTGCTCGGCACCTCCGTGCTGTGGTTCGAGCGCGACTACACCAAGGAGCCCGCCCGGCCGCTGCCGCCGGAGAGCTGGCGGGCCGGCTGTCTGGCCACGGTCACCACGCACGACCTGCCCAGTACGGCGGCGCGGCTGACCGGCGAGCACGCCGCGCTGCGGCACGGCCTGGGCCTGCTGGACCGCCCCCTCCAGGAGGAGCGGGCGGCGGAGGCGGTCGAGGTCGGCGAGTGGCTGGCGGTGCTGAGCCGGCTGGGGCTGCTGCCCGAGGGGCGGGGCAACGAGGAGGCCGCGGTCAAGGCGCTGCACCGCTATCTGCTGCGCACCCCGGCCCGGATGGTCGGGGTGTGGCTGCCGGACGCGGTGGGCGACCGGCGCCCGCAGAACCTCCCGGGGACATGGGATGAATACCCCAACTGGCGCCTGCCGATCAGCAATCCGGAAGGGCGCCCGCTGTCGCTGGAGGAGATCGCCGCGTCGCCCCGGCTGCATGCGCTGATGAGCGAACTGCGCGCGATGCCGCAGTAGGAAGCAGCAGAAGCAGCAGAAGCAGCAGAACGGGGCTCGGGGGGGAGCGGCCGGTGACCGGCCGCCCGCCGCCGCTCTTCCCGTCCAACGGGCCGTACGGCACCATGCCGTGGATGCCGTCCAGAGATCCGACCAATCGCCGTCGGAGAGTTGGAGGGAACCATGGCAAGAAGCCGATCGCGCGCCCGCCTCCGCACGGTCCTGGCGCTCACCGTCGCCGCCCTCACGCCGCCGGCCCCGCTCCAGGCCACCGCCGCCGGGCCGCCCGCTTCCGCACCCGCCCACCGGCCGGCCGCGAGCCCCTGCCACGCCCCCGTACGCCCCGCCTCCCAAATGACCGTGGAGCCCTGCGACACCCCGGCCCGGATCATCGAGAAGGCCGCCCACATCGTGCCGACCGCCGCCCAGCGCGCCTGGCAGCAGCGGGAGGTCACCGCGTTCACCCACTTCGGCATGAACACCTTCACCGGCCGCGAGTGGGGCTCCGGCACCGAGGACCCGAAGCGGTTCGCGCCGCCGCGTATCGACGTCGCCCAGTGGATGCGCGCGTACAAGGCGGCGGGTGCCGAGCAGGTCATGCTGACCGTGAAGCACCACGACGGCTTTGTGCTCTACCCCAGCCGCTACACCCCGCACTCGGTCCTCGCCGCGCCCGGGAAGCCCGACGTCGTCGGCGCGTACGTACGGGCCGCCCGCGCGGCCGGGCTCAAGGTCGGCCTCTACCTCTCCCCGTCGGACGGCGCCGAACTGCCGCACGCCTGGCACGCGCGCTGGGTCGAGGAGATCCGGCGCAAGCAGGCCGAGGGCGAGCCGCTGAGCCTGCCCGAGCGGGTCGCCCTGGAGGACCGCGGCCGGGCGCCCGCCGGGCTGGGCCGCTTCGGCAACGGCAGCCCCGTCACCGAGCGCACCATCCCCACCCTCGTCCCCGGCGACGACCGCGCCGACGCCGTACGCAGCGGGCGGCTGCCCTCCTTCACCGTCCGCGCCGACGACTACGACGCGTACTACCTCAACCAGGTCTACGAACTGCTCACCCAGTACGGTCCGGTCGAGGAGTTGTGGCTCGACGGCGCGAACCCTTGGGCGGGCGCCGGCATCACGCAGCTGTATGACGTACGCCAGTGGTTCGAGACCATCCGCCGCCTCTCGCCGCGCACCGTCGTCTTCCAGGGGCCGCAGGGCGTGCGCTGGGTCGGCAACGAGAAAGGCGTGGCACGCGAGACGGAGTGGAGCGTGACGCCGTCCGCCGTCGATCCCTGGTCCGTGCTCTCCGGCGGCCTGCCGAACGACTCCACCGACGCCGACATCGGCTCCCGCGCCAGGCTGCTGGCACCCGGCACCAAGTACCTCCAGTGGTACCCGGCGGAGGCGGACGTCTCGATCCGCCCGGGCTGGTTCCACCACCCCTGGGAGCGGCCCAAGACGCCCGGACAGCTGCTGGACCTGTACGGGAAGAGCGTCGGCCGCAACGCGTCGCTGCTGCTCAACGTGCCGCCGGGGCCGGACGGCCGGATCGGGGCGGCCGATGTGGCCTCGCTCACCGGCTTCGGGCGGGCCGTACGGGAGACATACGGCCGCGATCTCCTGAAGGGCGGCCGGGCCGCGGGCGCGGTCACCTTCGACCGGGTCGGCGTCGGCGAGGACCTGCGCCACGGGCAGCGGGTGGAACGGTTCGCCGTCGAGGCGCGGACCGGCGGGAGGTGGCGGCGGATCGCCGAGGGGACGACGGTCGGCCACCGGCGCATCCTGGCGCTGCCCGCGCCGGTGACCGCCGACGCCGTACGCGTACGGGTCCTGGCGGCGCGCGCCACCCCGCACCTGAAGCCGGTGACCGCGCATCTGGCCGGGCGGTGACCGGCCCGCGGTGCCCCTGACCGGTACCGAATCGGTCCGGTCAGCCGTTAGGCCACCCCGGGCGCGCGAGGGTGAACGGCGTCCGATACGTTGACCTCGTGAGCAATCTGGTCAAGAAGAACGCCCTGCGCGCCGGAACCGTCACGGCCGGCACCGCGCTGCTGCTGCTGATGTCGTCCCCCGCGTTCGCGCTCACCCGCGACGATGGTGACGACCCGGGCCCGGGCCTGAGCGTCGTCCAGACGCTCGGCCTCTACGTGGCCGCTCCCATCGTCCTCTTCCTGGTCATCGCCGGACTGGTCATGATCGGCGACAAGTCCCGCAAGCAGCCCAAGGTCTGATCCGGGGCTCACTCCACACCTCTTCGAGGGCGTCCGCAGGTTCGCGAGAACCGGCGGGCGCCCTCTTTTGCGTTGCGCGCGGGCGGGCACGCGGTGGGGCCGGGCGTGAGCGGAGGGCGGGATTCCACCCGGGGCCGGTCTTCACACGGGCCTAACCTACGATGGCGTAACCTACGGGCCCGTAGGTATCCCCGTCCCCAGGAGTCCCCGTGACCATCGCCCCCGACCGCCACGCGCAGGAGCGCGGCCAGGCCGCATGGAGCGACACCCGGCTGCTGTACGCGCTCGAAGAGGTCGTCGAAAAGGAGCTCAACCGGCATCTGAAGGCGGCCAAGGACTGGATGCCGCACGAGTACGTGCCCTGGAGCGACGGCCGCAACTTCGACGGCGTCATGGGCGGCGAACCGTGGTCCCCGGAGCAGTCCAAGGTCACCGACATAGGCCGGATCGCCCTGGTGGTCAACCTGCTGACCGAGGACAACCTGCCCAGCTACCACCACGAGATCGCCAGCCTCTTCGGGCGCGACGGCGCCTGGGGGACCTGGGTGCACCGCTGGACGGCCGAGGAGGGCCGGCACGGCATCGTCATGCGGGACTACCTGCTCACCAGCCGGGCCGTGGACCCGGTCGAGCTGGAGAACTTCCGCATGGCGCACATGTCGGCCGGATTCGAGTCCGACAACGCGCACAGCATGCTGCACTCGGTCGCGTATGTCGCCTTCCAGGAGCTGGCCACCCGCATCTCGCACCGCAACACCGGCCACCACTCCGGCGACCCGGTCTGCGACCGGATGCTGGCCCGTATCGCCACCGACGAGAACCTCCACATGGTCTTCTACCGGAACCTGCTCGCCGCCGCGTTCGAGCTGGCCCCCGACCAGACCATGTGCGCCGTACGGGACGTGGTCACCGGCTTCCGCATGCCGGGCCACGGCATGCCCGGCTTCGAGCGCGCCGCGGCCCGGATGGCGCTCGGCGGCATCTACAACCTGCGCATCCACCACGACGACGTGCTCCAGCCGGTGCTGCGCTACCTGAAGGTCCTGGAGATCGGCGGCCTCGGCCCGGCCGGGCTGCGGGCCCAGGAGGAACTGGGGCTGTTCATGGGCGGGCTGGACGACCAGGCCCGCAAGTTCGACGAGCGGCTGGCGGCCCGGGAGGCCCGCCGGGCGGCGCGGGGGTAGCGGTCCGGGAGGCCGCCGGGCGGCGCGGAAGCAGGGGGCTCCCCTGCCCGCCTGCGTACGCTGCCCGCATGGCCGACTGGGACATCAAGAAGCTGCGCATCCTGCGCACCCTCCACGAGCTGGGCACGGTCACCGCCGCCGCCGAGGCGCTGCACCTGACCCCGTCGGCGGTCTCGCAGCAGCTGACCGCGCTGGCCAGGCAGCTCGGGGTGACGCTCCTGGAGGCGCACGGCCGGCGCGTACGCCTGACGGACGCCGCGCACCTCGTCCTGCGGCACGCCGAAGCCGTCTTCGCGCAACTGGAGCGCGCGGACGCGGAGTTGCTCGGCTACCTCCAGGGCGAGGCGGGCGAGGTGCGGGTCGGCGCGTTCTCCACGTCGATCCCCGCGCTGGTGGTCCCCGCCGTACGGGAGCTGCGCCGCTCGCACCCGGGGCTCCAGGTGTCCGTACGGGAGGCGGAGGCGGCCGAGGCGTACGGACTGCTCGCCGAGGGCAGTGTCGACCTCGCCCTCTCGCTCGCCGCGCACGCGCCGACACCGCGCGACCCGAAGTTCACCCGGCTCTCGCTGCTCGCCGACCCGCTGGACGTGGCGCTGCCCGCCGGGCACCCGCTGGCCGGCGAGCCGGGGCTGCGGCTGGCCGACCTGGCGGGGGAGCGGTGGATCTACGGGAGCAGCGGCCCCTGGTCGCAGATCACCACCGCCGCGTGCGAGCACGCCGGATTCGTGCCGGAACAGGCGCACGCCGCCGCCGACTGGGACGCGATCCTGGCGATGGTCGGCGCGGGCATGGGGGTGGCGCTGGTGCCGCGGATGGCGATGTCGGGCGTACGGGGCCGGTCGGGGCCGGGCCGCGGCGACGGCCCCGTACAGGGAACGGGGGTGGCGGTACGGGTGCTGCGCGCCGACCAGCCGCGGCGGCACGTCGTGGCGGCCGTACGGCGCGGGGCGGAGGGGGCGCCGGGGCTGGCGCGGGTGCTGGCGGCGCTGCGGGAGGTGGCCGAGGGGCTCGCCGTACCGCCGGAAGCGGACACCGGTCGCTGACCGAGGGCGTGGGCGTCCATTCAGCTCACCTGAACGCTGTCTCCAGAAACTTTCGATAGACCTGGAGTAAACGATCCTGCGAAGGTCGAAGAGTTCGCGTCACCCCCTCACCGAAGGGCAGAGATGACCACCACTCCGGCCGCCGCCTCCCCCACCGACCCGCATGCCAACGACGCCGCCCCGTACGGCGGCGGTGACCCGTACGCGGACTACCGCGGCGGGGACTTCCCCTTCACCTCGCTCGTCGACCTCGCCGACCGCCGCCTCGGCGCCGGCGTCGTCGCCGCGAACGACGAGTTCTTCGCCGAGCGCGAGAACCTGCTGACGCCCGGCCCCGCGGTCTTCGCCCCCGAGCGCTTCGGCCACAAAGGCAAGATCATGGACGGCTGGGAGACACGGCGGCGGCGCGGGGCCGACGGCGCCCACCCCTTCCCCACCGACGACGAGCACGACTGGGCGCTGATCCGCCTCGCCGCCCCCGGCATCGTCCGCGGCGTCATCGTCGACACCGCC
Organism: Streptomyces sp. NRRL F-5755; assembly: GCF_001279365.1. Classification (NCBI taxonomy): domain Bacteria; kingdom Bacillati; phylum Actinomycetota; class Actinomycetes; order Kitasatosporales; family Streptomycetaceae; genus Streptomyces; species Streptomyces sp. NRRL F-5755. Next base: position 27,222 of record NZ_LGCW01000312.1, read on the forward strand.
CACTTCCGCGGCAACTACCCGCAGCAGATCACCGTCGAGGCCACCGCGCTCCCCGGCAGCCCGAGCCCCGAGGACCTGCTCGCCGCCGACGTGAAGTGGGAGGAGATCGTCCCCCGTACGCCCGTCCGCGGCCACGCCGCCAACGGCTTCACGGTGACGGCCGAACGCCGCTTCACCCACCTGCGCCTCAAGCAGCACCCCGACGGCGGCATCGCCCGGCTGCGCGTCCACGGCGAGGTCGTGCCCGACCCGGCCTGGCTGGACGTGCTCGGCACCATCGACCTGGCGTCCGTCCTGCACGGCGGCGTCGTAGAGGACGCCTCCGACCGCTTCTACTCCTCGCCCACCCAGATCATCCGCCCCGACCTCTCCCGCAAGATGGACGACGGCTGGGAGAACCGCCGCCGCCGGGTGCGCGACACCAACGACTGGGTACGCTTCCGCCTCGCCGCGCAGGGCGAGATACGCGCCGTCGAGATCGACACCGCGTACCTGAAGGGCAACGCGGCGGGCTGGGCGGCCCTGTACGGATGCGACGCCCGGACCGCCGACCCGTCCGACGACGCGTCCTGGTTCGAGATCCTGCCGCAGACCAAGCTCCAGCCCGACACCCCGCACCGCTTCGCGCTGCCGCGCCCGGTGACCGCCACCCACGTACGGCTCGACGTCTTCCCCGACGGCGGCGTGGCCCGCATGCGCCTGCACGGCGACCTCACGGACGAGGGCCGCGCCGGACTGGTGCGGCGCTTCGATGAGCTGAGCGGCTGAGCCCGGCGCCACATGGCGAAGGCGCCCCGGACCACCTGGCCCGGGGCGCCTTCAGCGCATTCGGCGAACCGTTACGCGGCCGCCTCGTCCGCCCGCTGCGCCTTCAGCGCGCGCTCGATGCCGGAGCGGGACTCCGAGACCAGGCGGCGCAGGGCCGCGCTCGGGTCGGCCGAGGCGAGCCAGGTGTCCGTGGCGTCCAGGGTTTCCTGGGAGACCTGGAGGGCCGGGTACAGGCCGACCGCGATCTGCTGCGCCATCTCGTGGCTGCGGCTGTCCCACACGCGCTTGACCGCGGCGAAGTACTTCTCCGTGTACGGGGCCAGCAGGTCGCGCTGGTCGGTCTGGACGAAGCCGCCGATGACGGCCTCCTGGACCGCGTTGGGCAGCTTGTCGCTCTCCACGACCGAGGCCCACGCCTCCGCCTTGGCCTCGGGCGTCGGACGGGACGCCCGCGCCGCCGCGGCGTGCCGCTCGCCCGCCGAGGTGCGGTCGCGCTGGAGTTCCGCCTCGATGGCCTTCTCGTCGGCGCGGCCGGTCGCGGCCAGCCGCTCGACCAGCGCCCAGCGCAGCTCGGTGTCCACGGCCAGGCCGGGGATCTCCTGTGTGCCGTCGAGCAGGCCCTGGAGCAGGTCCAGCTGCGCGTCCGTACGGGCCGCGGCGGCGAACGCGCGGGCCCAGGCGAGCTGGTGGTCGCTGCCGGGGGCAGCGGCCCGCAGCTGCTCCAGCGTCGCCTCGGTCCACTTCGCGAGGCCGGTCTCCCGCCAGGCCGGGGCCGCGTACAGGTCCAGCGCCAGCTTCACCTGCCGGTGCAGCGACTGGACGACGCCGATGTCGGACTCCTTGGTGATGCCGGACAGCACCAGGTCCAGGTACGCGCGGGCGGGCAGCTCGCCGTCGCGCGTCATGTCCCAGGCCGACGCCCAGCACAGCGCGCGCGGCAGCGACTCGGTGAAGTCGCCCAGGTGCTCGGTGACGACGCGCAGCGAGTCCTCGTCCAGGCGCACCTTGGCGTACGACAGGTCGTCGTCGTTGAGGAGGATGACGTCCGGGCGGCGGGTGCCCGCCGGGAACGGCACCTCGGTGCGCTCGCCGTCCACGTCCAGCTCGATCCGGTCCGTACGGACGAGCTTGCCGTCCTTCAGGTCGTAGCAGCCGATCGCGATGCGGTGCGGGCGCAGCACCGGCTCGCCCTTGGCGCCGGCCGGCAGCGCCGGGGCCTCCTGGCGTACGGCGAAGGAGGTGAGCGTGCCGTCCCCGGCGACCTCCAGCTCCGGGCGCAGGATGTTGATGCCGGCGGTCTCCAGCCACGCCTTCGACCAGGTCTTCAGATCCCGGCCGCTGGTCTCCTCCAGCGCGCCGAGCAGGTCGGACAGGCGGGTGTTCTTGAAGGCGTGCGCCTTGAAGTACGCCTGGACGCCCTGGAAGAACTCGTCCATGCCGACGTAGGCGACGAGCTGCTTGAGGACGGAGGCGCCCTTCGCGTACGTGATGCCGTCGAAGTTGACGAGCACGTCGTCCAGATCGCGGATCTCGGCCATGATCGGGTGGGTGGACGGCAGCTGGTCCTGCCGGTACGCCCAGGTCTTCATCGAGTTCGCGAAGGTGGTCCAGGCGTGCGGCCAGCGGCTGCCCGGCGCGTGCGCCTGGCAGGCGATGGAGGTGTAGGTGGCGAACGACTCGTTCAGCCACAGGTCGTTCCACCACTCCATGGTGACCAGGTCGCCGAACCACATGTGCGCCAGCTCGTGCAGGATGGTCTCGGCGCGCGTCTCGTACGCGGCGTCCGTCACCTTCGAGCGGAAGACGTACTGGTCGCGGATGGTCACCGCGCCCGCGTTCTCCATCGCGCCCGCGTTGAACTCCGGCACGAAGAGCTGGTCGTACTTGGCGAACGGGTACGCGTAGTCGAACTTCTCCTCGAACCAGTCGAAGCCCTGCCGGGTGACCTCGAAGATCGCGTCCGCGTCCAGGTGCTCGGCCAGCGACGGACGGCAGTAGATGCCCAGCGGCACGGACCGGCCTTCGCCCTCCCAGGTGCTGTGCACGCTGTGGTACGGGCCGGCGATCAGCGCGGTGATGTAGGTGGAGATCCGCGGCGTCGTTTCGAACCGCCACACGTTGTCCACCGGCTCCGGCGCCGGCGAGTTGGAGATCACCTTCCAGCCCTCGGGGGCCTTGACGGTGAAGGTGAACGTCGCCTTCAGGTCGGGCTGCTCGAAGCTCGCGAACACCCGGCGGGCGTCCGGCACCTCGAACTGGGTGTAGAGATACGCCTGCTGGTCGACCGGGTCGACGAAGCGGTGCAAGCCCTCACCGGTGTTGGTGTATGCGCAGTCCGCGACGACCTTCAGCTCGTTGCGGCCCTCGCGCAGCCCCGGCAGCGCGATGCGGGAGTCCGCGAAGACCGTGCCCGGGTCCAGGTTCTCGCCGTTCAGCACCACCTCGTGCACGGTCGGCGCCACCAGGTCGATGAACGATTCCGCACCCGCCTCGGCGGCGTCGAACCGCACCGTGGTCACCGACCGGTAGGTGCCGCCCTCGCCGGCCTCCTGCGCGCCGGAGAGGTCCAGATCGATCTCGTACGCGTCCACGCTCAGCAGCTTCGCCCGCCGCTGCGCCTCGTCGCGGGTCAGATTCGTGCCAGGCACCCGTTCATCTCCTTCGCTTCGGACTTTGGGCCATCCTTCCACGGAGCTCCCGACCACCCGGTCGGGGCATGGGAGAAGATCCGGCCCACCCCGCCCGCGCCCGTCCCCTACGCTCCGCCGCAAGGAGGCGACGATGGCTACGACAGAGCACGACACAGCCGAGCACATCATGCGCGGCAGGGACGGGCACGGGCTACTGCGTTTCCTGGAGGAGCGCCCGGAACTGGATCACCTCAGGATCGAGCTGGTCGAGGGCAAGATCGTCATGCGGCGGTCGGGACCGCCGTTCCGTACCCGCACCGTCGCTCTGCTCGGCTCCCAGATGGAGCGCGCGGGCTGGGCGGGGCTGTCCGGCCAGGCGCTGATCTCCGGCGTACCCGGCTCCGAGCCGAAGGCGGACCTCGTTGTCACCACGGATGAGGCCATGCAGGACAACTGCCACCCCTACCCCACGGACCGGGTGCACCTGGTCGTGGAGGTCGTGGAGAAAGTCGTGTCCGAGCGGGACAGCGACTACGCCGGGAAGCGCAGGTGGTACGCGCGGAGCCGCATCCCGCTCCATCTGCTCGTCGACCCCAACGAGGGCGTCGTCGAGCTGCACTCGCAGCCCGGTGACCGCTGGGGTAGTAATCCCCTTCCCACCCGAGTAGCATCATAGGTATGAAGATCAGCGTCAGCCTGCCGGAAGAGGACATCGCCTTCCTCGACGCGTACGGCAAGAAGACCGACGCCGATTCGCGGTCGGCGGTGATCCACGCGGCGGTCGAGCTGCTGCGCGCCTCCGAGCTGGAGGCGGACTACGCCTCGGCGTGGGAGGAGTGGGACGAGAGCGACGATGCGCTGCTGTGGGACGGGGTCTCCGGGGACGGGATCGGAAGCGCCGATGCGGCGCGGTGACCTCTATCTGGTCGACCTGGAGCCGGTCCGGGGGAGCGAGGCCAACAAGTACCGTCCTGCGGTGGTCGTGTCCAACGACGCGGCCAACCGGTCCGTGCAGCGTGCCGGGAAGGGTGTGGTCACGGTCGTGCCCGTGACGGCCAACGTCGCCCGGGTCTACCCGTTCCAGGTGCTGCTGACCGCCGACGACTGCGGGCTCCCGCGGGATTCCAAGGCCCAGTGCGAGCAGGTGCGCGCGGTGTCCGTCGAGCGGCTGGGACGGCGGGTCGGCAGCGTTCCGGCGCGGGTGATGGTCGGGCTGGACGCGGCCCTGCGCAGGCATCTGGCGCTCTGAACCGGCGCTCTGAACGGGCCAGGCAGCTCCACGTCCGATTTCCGCCGGAAACGGGCCGGATGCCCGCCCACCCTGTACGTATGACGACGTACACACCCCTCCCCATTCCGGAAGCGGCCCTCAAGGAACTGCGCGTATCGGACGACTCCGGCCGGCTCATGGAGCCCTGTGCCGCCGGGTCGCCGAGTGACCGGCTGGGCAGTGTGGGCAGCCCGCTGCGCTGCTGCCTGCGGCCGGTGGAGGAAGGCGAGCGGATCGCGCTCGTCTCGTACGCGCCGCTGCGCCGGTGGGCCGAGGAGACCTGGGCCCGGCCCGGCGCGTACGACGAGTGCGGGCCGGTGTTCATCCACGCGGAGGACTGCGGCGGGCCGGAGGCCGGACGGACCGGGTACCCGTTCGCGCGGCCGGGTGCGCTGCGGACGCTGCGGCGCTACAACGCGGACGGGCACATCGTCGGCGGGCGGTACTTCGAGATCCCCGAGGACGCGGACGCCGGGTTCGACGCGGCGCTCGCGGAGGCCTTCGCGCAGCCGGACGTGGCGCTGGTGCACGTCCGCGCCCTCGAATACGGGTGCTTCCACTTCGAGGTGCGGCGGCCGTAGGCGGCACGTCCGTACGCCGCGGGGCCCGTACGGACGTCCGTACGGGCCCCGCCACGCGTGCGGAAACGTCTCAGCCGCGCAGTTCCGCCGCGACCAGCTCCGCGATCTGGACCGCGTTCAGCGCCGCGCCCTTGCGCAGGTTGTCGTTGGAGAGGAACAGCGCCAGGCCGTGGTCGACCGTCTCGTCCTTGCGGATGCGGCCCACGTACGACGCGTCCTGGCCGGCGGCCTGGAGCGGGGTGGGGACGTGCGAGAGGGCGACGCCGGGGGCGCCGGCCAGCAGCTCGTTGGCGCGCTCGGGGGTGATCTCGCGCTCGAAGCGGGCGTTGACCTGGAGCGAGTGGCCGCTGAAGACCGGGACGCGCACACAGGTGCCGGAGACCTTCAGCTCCGGGATCTCCAGGATCTTGCGGCTCTCGTTGCGGAGCTTCTGCTCCTCGTCGGTCTCGTTCAGGCCGTCGTCGACGATCGAGCCGGCCATCGGCAGCACGTTGAAGGCGATCGGGCGGACGTACTTGTCCGGCTCCGGGAAGTCGACGGCCGAGCCGTCGTGGGTGAGCTTGGTGGCGTCCTGCTCGACGGCCTTGCGCACCTGCTCGTCCAGCTCCGCGACGCCGGCCAGTCCGCTGCCGGACACCGCCTGGTAGGTGGAGACGACCAGCGAGACCAGCCCGGCCTCGGCGTGCAGCGGGCGCAGCACCGGCATGGCGGCCATGGTGGTGCAGTTCGGGTTGGCGATGATGCCCTTGCGGCGCTCGGAGATCGCCTGCGGGTTGACCTCGGAGACGACCAGCGGGACGTCGGGGTCCATGCGCCAGGCGGAGGAGTTGTCGATCACGACCGGACCGGCGTCGGCGACCTTCGGCGCCAGCGCCTTGGAGGTGGCGCCGCCCGCGGAGAAGAGCACGATGTCCAGGCCGGAGTAGTCCGCGGTGGCCGCGTCCTCGATGGTGATCTCGGTGTCCTGCCACGGGAGCGTACGCCCGGCGGAGCGGGCCGAGGCGAACAGTCGCAGCTGCTCCACCGGGAAGTCCCGCTCGGCGAGAATGCCCCGCATCACGCCGCCGACCTGACCGGTGGCTCCGACGATTCCGATCCTCATGGCACTCCTTGTATCGGTACGTACAGCAGCGGAACGGGCGCCCTGCGAGGGCACCCGCCCCGTTACTGTCCACTATCTCAGGCCGTCACGGCACGACCTTTTCGATGCGCACTCCGCCGCTGCCGGTGACCGTGCCGGACGGGTTCAGCAGCCGGACCTCGCCGGAGAAACCGCGTCCTTCGGGGGCCGGGCCCGCGACCGAGACCTCGGCCGTGACCTGCGTCGATGCTCCGCTACCCAGCTTCACCGGTTTCGATTCGTCCGTCTTCAGCGAGCCGAGCGCGGGGGAGTAATACACATCACGGTAGTCGTAGGCGGTGCTGCCGGCGGGGACCTCGTAGCCGTCCACGACGACGGTGTACGTGCCGGGCGCGGGCTTGGCGACGCTGACCGCCTCGTCCGAGCCGCCGGTCGCCGAGGAGGCGACGACCTTGCCGCCGAACAGGATGCTCAGGTCCAGGTCGGCCTTGGCATCGGCGGGCGCGCCGATCGCGGCGTCCAGCCGGGACACCCCGCTGCCCACGACGACCTCGTACCGCTGCGACTCGCCCTGCTTGACCTCCGGGCGCTGCGTACGGGACGAGCCCAGCTCGCCGCCCTTGAGGGTGCCCTCGAAGGCGGCGGAGGCGTTGGTGACCTTCCACGTCACCGGGGTCGGGCTGCCGGCCTTGACCTCGGGCAGGACGCGCACGGCCGGGTCGAAGGTGGTGCCGAGGGTGGACGCGGTGACCGTGTACGGGTTGTCCAGCAGCGGTGAGGTGCGCCGCGCCTCGACCTCGACCTCCCAGACGCCGGGCGCCGGGTTCTGGTACGTGCGCCGCACCGGGTCGCACGTGTTGGCCGGGTTCGGGTAGTTGGGGTAGCAGTTCGGGGTGCTGGTCGGGTCGGCCGGGACGCCCTGCGGGGTGATCGCTATCCAGCGCGTCTGGCTGCCGGCCGCGAGCCCGCCCATCGTGACCTGGAGGGCCTTGGCGCCCTTCGGGACGGCGATGAAGTACGAGGTGGTGGCGTTGCGCTGGGCGGTGCCGGACTTGGCGAGGGTGTGCGACGGCGCGGCCAGCGGCTCGGCGGCCACCACGGTGGCGAGGATCTTGCGGTCCACGCCCTCGGTGCGCGGGTCGTCCAGGTCCAGGGTGACGCTGTGCAGGCCGGCGGTGCGGGGCTTGGCGGTGATCTCGATCGTCACCGGCCGGTTCAGCGGCAGCCACACCGCGCCGTCCTCGTCCGGCAGGTCGAAGGTGCCGTCGTTGTTGATCAGGTCGAGCTCGTGCCGCACGGGGCGGTCGGGGCCGGTGGTACGGGTGAGGGTGATCTCGTACGTACGCGACTGCCGGACCTTCAGGCCGCCCTCGCGGTCGTAGAGGCCGGTGCCGTAGCCCGGCGTCTTGAGGCGGTCGGACAGGGCCGTCTTCACCGGGGCGCGGACCGTGTACTCGTGCGCGGCGGCGCCGTGCCGGATCGCGGACCAGGCGGCCCGGATGTCCATCAGGCCGGAGCCCTGCTCGTACGACTGGAAGCCCTTGATCTGCTTGGCGGTCGAGGTGAGCGCGGTGCGCAGCTTCGCCGGGGGCAGCGCGACGCGCTGCTGCTTCGCGGCGGACAGCAGCAGGGCCGAGGCGCCGGTGGCCTGCGGCGCGGCCATCGAGGTGCCCTGGAGCATGGCGTAGCCGGGCGGCAGGTCGTAGCCCGCCTCGGCGGTGGGGCCGCCGGGCTCCCAGGTGGGGATGGTGTTGATGGAGGCGCCGGGCGCGGTGATGACCGGCGTGAAGCCGCCGTCCTCGCGCGGGCCGCGGGAGGAGAACGGCAGCATGGCGTACTTGCGCGTCACGGCCGAGCCGTAGTTGGCCGCCCAGGTCTCCTTCGAGATGGACGCGCCGACGCTGATGACCTTGTCGGCCAGGCCCGGGTCGCCGATGGTGTTGGCGCCGGGGCCGCTGTTGCCCGCCGAGATCACCAGCTGGACGCCGTAGGTGTCGATCAGCCGGGTGTACAGCTCGGCGCGGGCGTTGTTGCCGTCGTTGAGCGCGGGCAGGCCGCCGATCGACATGTTGACGATGTCCACGCCGCGCTTGGTGACGAGGTCGATCATGCCCTCGGTCAGCGCGATGTTGGTGCAGCCGCCGCTCCAGGTGCAGGCGCGCGAGGAGACCAGCTTGGCGCCGGGCGCCACACCGTTCATCTTCCCGCCGAACAGGCCGTTGGCGGCGGTGATGCCCGCGACGTGGGTGCCGTGCTCGGACTCCACGACGCCGATGTTGACGAAGTCGGCCTTCTTGCCCGCCCAGTCCGCGCCGAGCGGGTCCATCGGCACGTCCTTGCGGACCTCCACCGTGAACGGGATGCGCTCGGCGATCGGGGTGTCCGGCTTGTCCTCGCCGAAGTAGCCGATGTCGAAGCCGTCCTTGTACGGCTTCATCGGCTTGTCGTCGGTGAAGTCGCCGTTGTCGTCGAGGTCCACCCGGACCGTGCCGGCGGCCGGGTCGTAGAGCACGCCCCAGCGGTCGGTGGTGTCGCCGTCGCGGTTCAGGTCGCCCTTCATGTCGCCGCCGGTGGTGGCGGCCTCGGCGAAGGTGCTGATCCGGTACGAGCCCTCGGGGGCCTTGTAGGTCCGGCCGTTGTAGGTGAAGGACGGGCCGGAGACGGCGGTGGTCATCGGGCGCCAGGTCTGGTCGCCGTCGCTGATGGGTCGGTCGCGGTCACCCAGTCGACGATCTTGCGCTCGCCGGTGGTGGTCTTCTGCAGCGCGGGGTGCGCCAGGTCCACGCCGGAGTCGAGGATGCCGATGGTCACACCGCGGCCGTCGGCCTTGGAGTGGTCGCGTACGAAGTCCACCGCGCCGGTCTCGAAGGACGGCTGGTACGGGTTCTTCGCCGGGGTGTCCTTGCCGGGCGCCGGGTAACTCCCGGCCTGCGGCTTGCCCTTGGCCCCGCTGCCCGCGTCGGGCCGCGGGTCCGGCAGCTTGATCTCCTGCCGCAGGTCGATGGCGTGCACGTCCGACAGCTTCTGCATCTTCGCGATCGCGGCGTCGGCCTGGGCGGTGGGCACGGTGGCCCGTACGTAGCCGAGCTTGTCGTCGGTACGGCCGACGGAGGCGCCCTTCAGGGAGTCGAGGCCGGCGGCGGCCTGCTCGGTGGCGCCGGGCGCGGTGGCGAGCATCATCGAGACCAACCGGGCGCCGCCGGCCTTCGCACGGGCCAGCAGCTCGGCGTCCTGCGAACCGAGCTTGTCGTGCGGGCCCTTCGGCTCGGGCGTGGTGCCCGCGGATATTCGGGTGTCCGCGTCGGTGCCGGCGGCGTGGGCGGTGCCCGCCGCGGTGAGGGCGGGCCCGGCCGCGGTCGCCACGGCGACGGCCGCGACGGCCGCGAGCCGGGCCGTGCGTCTGGCCCGGCCGGCGGCCGGACGGGGGGTGTCGGGGGTCATCGCACACCTCTTCAGGGTGAAGGGTCCGGAAATCGGACCTGTATGACCGCTCAATATGACGTAAGGGGAGGGTGTTTGGGGAGGGATGCGATCACAAGATTGTGAACATTCGTGCGGACTGTGCGGGATGTGCGGGCGGTGCGGGCGGTACGTCCGGAGCCTTCGCCGCCCGGCACCCGGCCGGCCGGGACCGTCGCCCGCCTACCCCGTGACATGAACCTCCGGTGACCTCGGCCCGCCCCTGGTCCGAGGGCCCGGTAACCATCGTCGGCCGCTGTGATCCCTGTCCGGCGATCGGCGGCCGGCGTTGCCGCACGGTTCACCCGGGGTCCATTCCGGTTGCCAACGCTCCCTGCTGAAAGGGCAGTTGCGGGCTTTCTCGCGCTGCCCCCGCCGCTGCCCGTCCGTACCAGGGAGCTCGCGCATGCCCCGTACACGGTCCGCCGCCCCCTCCGTGCCCGGCCTGGATCGCCGGGCCTTTCTCACCGCCACCGGTGCCGTCGGCGCCACCACCGCCCTCGCGCTGGCCTACGGGACCGGCGTCGCCCCGACCGCCGCGCCGGACAGATCCGCCCCGCCCCTCGTCGCCCCGGAACCGGTCGCCGCGCCGCCCGTTCCCCGGGTGCCGTACGCCGAGGGCACCACCCTCGCGACGGTGGCCGCCCCGCGCGGCGGCGCCGGCTACCGCAGGCTCGCCGAGGGCCGCGGCTGGGACCGCGTCGTACGCGCCGAACTCGCCGCCGCGCGCCCCGGCCGGGACGACCGGCGCACCGTACTGGCCTCCTTCGTACAGCTCACCGACCTCCACCTGCTCGACGTGCAGAACCCGCTGCGCCACGAATATCTGCGGGTGCGGGCGGCCGGTGCCTGGCGCCCGCAGGAGGCACTGTCCGTCGCGGGCGCGGTCTCCCTGGTCGAACGCGTCAACAGCCTGCCCGGCGGGCCCGCCACCGGCGCTCCCCTGTCCTTCGCGATGACCACCGGCGACAACACCGACAACAACTCCAGCATCGAACTGGACTGGTTCCTCACCACGCTGAGCGGCGGCCGGATCACCCCCAACTCCGGCGACCCCCGGCACTACGAAGGGGTGCAGAACAGCAACCACCCCCTCTACTGGCAGCCGGACAGCGACCTGCGCGACGCCGACAAGCTGCGCGGCTTCCCCGGCGTGCCCGGCTTCCTGGAGGCGGCGACCCGTACCGTCACCAGCCCGGGGCTGCGCCTGCCCTGGTACTCGACCGTCGGCAACCACGACTCGCTGCCCGGCGGCTGCTGCGCCCCCGACGACCCGTTCCTGGCCGAGATCGCCACCGGCGGGCGCAAGCTGGAACTGCTGCCCGCCGACGAGGCGATCCGCGCCTATCTCGCGGTGCTCGGCGGCCCGGGTCCCGGGCGGCGGGCATTCGCCGACCTGCTGAAGGCGCACGGGAGGCGGGCGCGCTCGGTCACCCCGGACGAGCGCCGCGTCCCCTTCACCCGCGCCGGCTACCTGCGCGCGCATCTCGATCCCCGGTACACCGGCCCGGGACCGCACGGCCACGGCTATACGGCGGCCGACCTCGACGCGGACCGGCTGTACTACAGCTTCCGCATCGCGGAGGACGTGGTGGGCATCAGCCTGGACACCACCGACCCCGGCGGCCACCACACCGGCTCGCTCGGCTCCGGACAGCTGCGCTGGCTCGACCGCACGCTGCGGGCCCACCCGTACGAGCACGTCCTCGTCTTCAGCCACCACACCAGTACGTCGATGGACAACACCGTGCCCGACCCGGCCCTCCCGGCCGAGCGGCGGCACAGCGGGGCCGAGCTGGTGGCGCTGCTCTCCCGGCACCGCAACGTACGGGCGTGGATCAACGGCCACAGCCACCGCAACCTGATCACCCCGCACGGCACGTTCTGGGAGGTCACCACCGCCTCGCACGTCGACTTCCCGCAGCTGGCCCGGATCGTGGAGGTCACGGACAACCGCGACGGCACGCTGTCCCTGTTCACCACGCTCGTCGAGTCGGGCGCGCCGTCCCGTACGGACTTCGGCGACCTTTCGCAGCGGGGCCTGGCCGCGCTCTACCGCGAACTGTCCTGCAACGCGCCGGGAGCCCGGAGCGATCTGTCCGGCGGCCCCGGCGACCGCAACACCGAGCTGCTGCTGAAGCGGCACTGACGGGTGCCGCCGCCGGGATCAGCGCGGCAGCACCACCACGTACGAGCCCGGGTCCTCGTCGTCCGCCGCCATCAGGGCCGTACGGATCACCGCCGCCTGCTGCTCCGGGGCGTCGCGCAGGGTGCGCGGGGTGACGTGGACGACCGTGATGCCCAGCCGCTCCAGGTGCTCGCGCTTGCGGGCGTACTCGGACCAGAGCGCGTCCTCGTCCTGGCGCGGCGCCCGCGCGTCGATCTCCACGGCCACCGCCTGCTCGGGCCAGTACGCGTCCACCCCGCCCAGGTGGGGGCCGCCGGGCAGCCGCAGCTCCACGTTCCACAGCGGGTCCGGCAGGTCGTACTCCCGCACCAGCTCGTACAGCCGGCCCTCGGCCAGCGTGCGGCCCTCGGCCAGCAGCGCGTCCACCGCGTCCACCACATGCGGCTGGTTCAGCAGCCGGGCCTGGGTGAACTCACGCACCACGGCGGTCGCTTCGCAGTGGCCGCCGCGCACCGCCTCGGTCAGCAGCCGCCGTACCGTACAGGCGTCGGTGAGCCCGCCGACGGCGTCCGCCAGTGCGCGGGGCACGGGGGCGACCGGCACGCCGGTGATCTGCTGCGGGCGCGGCATGACCTGCGCCCGGACGACGCGCGCGAAGCCGATGGTGCGCAGCCGCCGGGCGCGCGGCACCAGGACCTCGATGCGGTCCAGGGACAGCAGCGGGGGAGCGGACGAGAAGCGGTGCAGGGCCAGCGCCGCCAGCCCGGTGATCATCGGCCCGCCTTCGGGCGCGGTGCCGCCCTGCGCGGGGACGGCGGGCTGCCGGTTCGCCGCGTACAGCAGCACCGCGTGCAGGCGCTCCTCGCTGGTGGGCGGCCCGGGGTGGAGCAGGTGCACGCCCGGCAGCACCTGCTGCCAGGGGCCGCCGGGGCGGCACCGCTCGGCGGTCTCCGCCGTGTCGACGCCGTGCTCGCGCAGCTGGCGGGTGGTCAGGACGCGCGGCCCGGCGCCGGGGCGGCTGTGCAGCGGAAGGGGGGAGAGCGGGGTGGGTGACTCCCCGCCGGAGCCAGGGGAAGTGTGGTTCATGCCCGCCCCATTCC
>NZ_LGCW01000313.1:0-39660 GCF_001279365.1 Streptomyces sp. NRRL F-5755
GGCCGCGGCGGCCGCCGCCGGGCGTTCCAGCAACGGCAGCTCGGTGAACAGGATCGACAGATTGACATCGAAACGCGCCTCGGAGAAGCCCATGAGGGAGCCGTCCTTTCGTGATGCGGGGTGCGGAAGCGGCAGGGCGGGGGCGGCGGCCCCCGACCGCCCGGCTCAGCTCATCGGCACGACGGCGGTCGGCGCGTGGCCCGGCTCGGTGGCCAGGTCCTCGAACTCGTTGACGCTGCCGATGTCGGTGCCGCTCATCGCGATATTGGTGACCCGTTCCAGGATGGCTTCGACGACCACCGGGACCCGGTGCTCGGCGGCCAGCTTCTTGGCCTCCTCGAAGGCGGGCAGCAGCCGGTCCGGCTCGGTGACGCGGATGGCCTTGCAGCCCAGGCCCTCGGCGACCTTGACGTGGTCCACGCCGTACACACCGAGTTCGGGGGTGTTGATGTTCTCGAACTCCAGCGTGACCTGGTAGTCCATGGCGAAGTTGCGCTGTGCCTGGCGGATCAGGCCCAGGTAGGAGTTGTTCACCAGCACGTGCACGTACGGGATGCGGTGCTGCGCGCCGACCGCCAGCTCCTCCAGCATGAACTGGAAGTCGTAGTCCCCGGAGAGCGCGACGACGCTGCCGTCGGGGTCGGCGGTGGCCACGCCCAGCGCGGCCGGGATGGTCCAGCCGAGCGGCCCGGCCTGGCCGCAGTTGATCCAGTGGCGCGGCTTGTAGACGTGCAGCATCTGGGCACCGGCGATCTGGGAGAGGCCGATGGTGGTGACGTACCGGGTCTCGGGGCCGAAGGCGCGGTTCATCTCCTCGTACACCCGCTGCGGCTTGAGCGGCACATTGTCGAAGTGGGTACGGCGCTGGAGCGTGGCCCGGCGGTGCTGCGCCGCGGCGGCCCACTCGCCGCGGTCGGGCAGTTCGCCCGCGGCCTGCTGTTCCTTTGCGACCTCGATGAACAGTTCCAGGGCCGCCTTGGCGTCGGAGGCGATGCCGTAGTCGGGGGCGAAGATCTTGCCGATCTGGGTGGGCTCGATGTCGACGTGCACGAAGGTGCGACCCCGGGTGTAGACGTCCAGCTTGCCGGTGTGGCGGTTGGCCCAGCGGTTGCCGATGCCGAGGACGAAGTCGGACTCCAGGAACGTGGCGTTGCCGTAGCGGTGCGAGGTCTGCAGGCCGACCATGCCGGCGTTCAGGCGGTGGTCGTCGGGGAGGGTGCCCCAGCCCATCAGGGTCGGGACGACCGGGACGCCGGTCAGCTCGGCGAACTCGGCCAGCAGGTCGCAGGCGTCGGCGTTGATGATGCCGCCGCCCGCGACGATCAGGGGCCGCTCGGCCGCGTTGAGCATGGCGAGGGCCTTCTCGATCTGCTTGCGCGTCGCCTTGGGCCGGTGCACCGGCAGCGGCTCGTATGTCTCCGGGTCGAACTCGATCTCCGTCATCTGGACGTCGATCGGCAGGTCGATCAGGACCGGTCCGGGGCGGCCGGAGCGCATCAGGTGGAACGCCTGCTGGAAGACGCCGGGGACCTGGGCGGCCTCCAGGACGGTGGTGGCGGCCTTGGTGACCGGGGCAGCGATCGAGGCGATGTCCACGGCCTGGAAGTCCTCCTTGTGGATCACCGCGGTCGGCGCCTGGCCGGTGATGCACAGGATCGGGATCGAGTCGCCGGTCGCGGAGTAGAGGCCGGTGATCATGTCGGTGCCGGCCGGGCCCGAGGTGCCGATGCAGACGCCGATGTTGCCGGGGCGGGCGCGGGTGTAGCCCTCGGCCATGTGCGAGGCGCCCTCGACGTGGCGGGCGAGGGTGTGGTGGATGCCGCCGCCGGCCCGCAGCGCCGCGTAGAACGGGTTGATCGCCGCGCCCGGCACACCGAACGCGTTGGTCACGCCCTCCCGCTTGAGGATCTCCACAGCCGCACGAGCGGCGGTCATTCGAGGCATCGAGTACTCCTGCGTCGGCCTGTCGGGATCGCGCTCCGGCCCGGGGGCGGAGGCGTGAGCTGCATGCTTTCCGCATTATGGAACTAATGTTTTGCTGTGCGGAAGTACGAAGAAAGTAGAGCGCGCCCCTCCAGCCGTCAAGAGAGCTCTCGCGGAGTGAGCGGCAGTACGGGAAGCCGGAGTCCGGGCGGCGGAGCGGGCCGGGCGGGAGATCACAGCCGGCAGCGTCCGAGGCTTTCGGTCCGCCCGGACCCCCACCCGCGCACAGAAAGACCGACATGACCTGCGCGTTAAGATGCCCGTCGCGCCATCGCCACCCCGGCCACCCCGAGGAGACCGCCCCATGCCCGCCCGTACCGTCCTGTTCCTCCAGCACATCGAGGTCGAGAAGCCCGGCCTGATCCTGGACGCGTTGGACGGCAGCGGCCTCCACGCCGACATCCGCAATCTGATCGACACGCCGGGCGCCTCGGCGGACGACCTGCCGCCGGTGTCCGACCTGGCGGGGCTGGTCGTCATGGGCGGCCCCATGAATGCGGACGACCTGGCGGGCCACCCGGCGCTGAAGCTGGAGCGGGACCTCCTGGCCGACGCGCTGCGGGCCGGGATACCGACGCTGGGCGTGTGCCTCGGCGCTCAGCTCCTCGCCCGCGTCCAGGGTCTGGCCGTACGCACGAGCGCCGAGATGGGCCGTCCCGGCGAGATCGGCTGGGCGCCGCTGCGGGACGTGGACCGCGACGACCCGGTCGTCGGCCCGCTGGCGGAGGCTCCCGCCGTACTCCACTGGCACGGCGACCGCATCGTCCCGGCCGCGGACACCCGTGTCCTGGCGAGCACCGGGTCGACCGAGTGCCAGGCGTTCCGCGCCGGACCGGCCGCCTGGGGCCTCCAGTTCCACCTGGAGGTCACCCCCGGCCTCCAGGACGACTGGCTCGCCGAGCCGTCCTTCACCGCCGAGGCCGAGGAAGCCCTCGGCCCCGACGCCACGGCCCGGCTGCGGGCCGACGCCCTCGCCGCCGCCCCGGCCCTGCGCCCCCTGGCCGAGCGGAGCCTGGCCCACCTGCGCACCCTCTTCATGGAGCGCGCCGGCCTCTGACCGGCACGGGCCGGCGGATACGCCCTATCCCTCTCCCCCGCCCAGCCACACCCCGACCACCTCGGCCGCGACCGACGCCACGGTCCGGCCGGTGGTGTCGATCACCGTCGTGCCCGGCGGCTCCGGGCGCCGGAGGTCGGCGTACTGACGCAGGGTGCGGGCGAGTTGGCCGTCCGCCTCGGAGCCGATCTCCCGGCGGCGGACCCGCTGCTCCAGGGTGGATACGTCGGCGGTCAGCCGTACGGACGTGATGTCGGCGCCCGGTACGGCGTCGGCGATCCACGCGAGTTCCCGTTCCAGCGTGACGAACACGCCCGTCAGAAGCAGCCGGGTGTGGCCCACCTCGGCCAGGTTCGCCCAGACCGCGGCGAGGTTGCGGCGGGACAGTTCGCTGGGCGCGAGGCCGGGCGGCGGCCAGGGGTGGACCTGGTCCAGCTGGTCGGTGTCGATGACGGCGTGCGGGACGTCCGCGCGGCCGAGCTGGTGGGTGATCTCGTACGCCGTCGTGGACTTGCCGACCCCGGCGGCGCCGCACAGGACAAGGACCTTCGTCGTGGGCTGCATCACCGCCATGGTCGGCGGGCCCCAGCCTGCCTCGCCAGCGAATTCACAAGCCTGGCAAGCTGTCCTGCGCCCATGGGCGCCGCGCCCGGACGGGCCCGCGTCCACAGCCGTTCCGGGCCGCCGCCCGGTTCCCAGGAGCAGGGCGGCTCGGTGGCGATCCTGCTCGCCGCCCGGCACCCGGACCTGGTGGCGCGGCTCGTCCTCATCGACGCCAACCTCGACCCGGTCCCCCCTGAGCGGGGCCGGCCGGGCAGCGGCGGCATCGCCGCGCTCTCCGAGAAGGAGTTCCTCGCGGGCGGCTGGGAGCGGATACGGGACGCGGCGGGCGCGCACTGGTGGTCCACGATGCGGCTGGCCGGACTGGAGGCGCTGCACCGCAGCGCGGTGCACCTCACCCGGGGCAGCGAACCGGTCATGCGCGAGCTGCTGTCGAAGCTGGCAATCCCGCGTACGTACCTGCTGCCCGAGGCCGATGTCCCGCTGCCGGGCGCCGGGGAGCTGACGGCGGCCGGGGTACGGGTGGTGCCGGTGCCCGACTGCGGGCACAACATCATGCTGGACAACCCGGAGGGGTACGTCCGCGCGGTCGCGGCGGCGCTGGCACCGCAAGCCACCGGCTGAACCGGCCCGAACCGCCCCCGGCCTGCGCGGATTGACGCCGTCGCGCAGGCGTTGAGCTTCCGTTCATCGGGCTGCCGGATGCTGGCCATGCCGTCGGCGCGCTGGTGCCGGCGGACGGGGGAAGTTCCGTGCCGAGATGGGGACATCTGTGATGAACGTCGTTGAAGAACCGCTTCGCGTGCCCACCGTGTCGTTACCGCGCCAGCTGCCCGCGGGCAGCGCCCGGTCGCTGCCGATGCTGGACGCGGTGGTGGAGGTGCTGCGCGCCGCCGGTGAAGATGTGCACGTGGTGTACTCCGCGCACGGCGACGTGTTCAAGGTGGTGCCGCGGCAGGACATGGCCGCCTGACGGACCGGGGCCGCCCCGGTCAGCTGTCGCCCTGCCGCAGCAGGACGTTGCGGCAGGCGGCGGAGAAGTTGCTCAGGCAGGCGTGTACGTCTGCCCTGCGGCCCGCGACGCGCTCCCGTACGGCGTCGAGCTGCACTGCTTCGTCGGCCTGCGGCAGCACGGCCAGTTCACGGTACGCCGCTACGAACACATCGGTCGCGCCGATCAGCGCGCATGCGGCGTCGTAAACCTCCTCGGGCCCCAGCATGGCCGTGGGACTGACGGCGACCGACAGTCGCAGCCGACGTTCCTCCACCCGCTCGACCAGTTCCTGTACGGGCCTGCGCTCGGCGAGCGCGGCGTGCAGGGCGGAGAGGGCGGTGGCCAGTTCGGCGTAGGCGCGGTTGATGTCGCCGTAGACCTGGCGCTGCTCCTGACGCACCCATTGCTCCCGCTCGTGACGGGCCTGCCCGGCGACCTGCTCGGCGAGGGCCCGCGCCGCCACCTCCGCACTGTGCTTGGCCGCGCGGTAACTGGCCAGTCCGCCGACCGCGGCCCCGAACACCGCCCCGGCGAGCCCGATCACACCGGCCAGGAGGGCGGCGAGTTCCTCGTCCACGGCGCCTCCTCGGGTCCGGGGCGCCAAGGTACTCCCGGCCGGCGGGGCCCGGTACGGCTGCCGGGAAGCCGCGAGGAGATCTCCCAAGAATCTCCCATGCCTACCGGATCGGTACGCCCGCCACCGTCCTCGCGATGACCAGCCGCTGGATCTCGCTCGTGCCCTCAAAGATCGAATAGATAGCGGCATCCCTGTGCATGCGCTCGACCGGGTACTCGCGGGTGTAGCCGTTGCCGCCGAGGATCTGCATCGCCTGGGCGGTGACCTTCTTGGCGGTCTCGCCGGCGAAGAGCTTGGACATCGAGCCCTCGGCGGAGGTGAACGGCTTGCCGGTGGTGGCCATCCAGGAGGCGCGCCAGACCAGGAGGCGGGCGGCGTCGATCTGGGTGCGCATGTCGGCCAGCTGGAAGGCGACGCCCTGGTTGTCGATGATCGGGCGGCCGAACTGGACCCGGGTCTTGGCGTAGTCGAGGGCCACCTCGTACGCGGCGCGGGCGATGCCGACGGCTTGGGCGCCGACCGCCGGGCGGGATGCCTCGAAGGTGGCCATCGCGGCGTTCTTCACGCGTTCTCCGCCGGGGTTCTTCGCTCGCTCCCGCGCCCGCGCCAGCCGCTCGTCCAGCTTCTCCTTGCCGCCGAGCAGGCAGTGGCCGGGCACGCGGACATCCTCCAGGACGACCTCGGCGGTGTGCGAGGCGCGGATGCCGTGCTTCTTGAACTTCTGGCCCTGGGAGAGGCCGGGGGTGTCCGGCGGGATGATGAAGGAGGCGTGGCCCTTGGGGCCGAGGTCGGGGTCGACGACCGCGACGACGACGTGGACGCTCGCGATACCGCCGTTGGTCGCCCAGGTCTTGGTGCCGTTGAGCACCCACTCGTCCTTGGCCTCGTCGTAGACGGCGCGGGTGCGCATCGCGGAGACGTCGGAGCCCGCGTCCGGTTCGGAGGAGCAGAAAGCGGCCACCTTCACGTCGTCGGCGTCGCCGTACATCTGGGGAATCCAGGTGCCGATCTGCTCCTCGGTGCCGTTGGCCAGCACGCCGACGGCGGCCAGGCCGGTGCCGACGATCGACAGGCCGATGCCGGCGTCGCCCCAGAACAGTTCCTCCATGGCCATGGGGATGCCGAGGCCGGTCGGGTCGAAGAACTGCTGGGCGTAGAAGTCGAGCGAGTACAGGCCGATTTTGGCCGCTTCCTGGATGACGGGCCAGGGGGTCTCCTCGCGCTCGTCCCACTCGGCGGCCGCGGGGCGCATCACGTCGGCGGCGAAGCCGTGGATCCAGTCCCGGACCTCCTTCTGCTCGTCGCTCAGCTCCATGGTGAACTCGGCCATGACCCCTCCAGCGCTGCGTTCCCGGGTGCGGGCCCAGGAATGTTACTTGCGGTAACACGAGTCTGTTACCCGTCAGTAAGGGATGTCAACTCCCCCAGCCGTGCATTCACCCCGCAGTGCGGGTGTTACGTTGCGCGAGCGTCACGGATTCACAAGGGCGGGGAGTGGGACATGGAGAACACCCAGTACAACGGCCGGCAGCGGGCCACCGCGGCGGAGCAGCCCGCCGCGGGGCACGGCGCCGCGGCGGCCCCGCCGGACCCGGCCCGGCGGCAGCAGACGGCGACCGAGCGCCGGCGCCGCGAACTGCTGGAGGCTGCCGACCGGGTGGTGCTGCGCGAGGGCCCGGACGCCTCGATGAACGCCATCGCGGCGGAGGCCGGCATCACCAAGCCGATCCTCTACCGGCACTTCGGCGACAAGGGCGGTCTGTACCGGGCACTGGCGGTACGGCACACCGACGCCCTGCTGGACGGGCTGCGGGCCGCGCTGGACTCCCCCGTACCGCGCCGGGACCGCGTGGAGGCGACGCTCGACACGTACCTGGCGGCGATCGAGACCCGTCCGCAGGTCTACCGGTTCCTGATGCATCCCGCCGAGGAGAAACCGGACGAGAAACCGGGGGCCGACAAGGACACCGGCTTCGACGTCGGCCGGCACTCCGCGCCGCTGCTGCGCCGGCTCGGCGAGGAGCTGGCCAAGGTCATAGGCGAGCGGCTGGATCTGGGGCCGGGCGGCGAGGAGCTGGCCCGCGTCTGGGGCCACGGCATCGTCGGCATGATGCACGCGGCCGGCGACTGGTGGCTGCGCGAACGCCCGTGCTCGCGGGCCCAGTTGGTACAGCATCTGGCCGACCTGCTGTGGGGACGGCTGGCGGCGGCCGGGGACCGGCTGGGCGGGCCGGGGTTCTGAGCGCGCCCCGCTAAGCCTCCGCCGCCCGCTCCGCCGCCCACGGCGCCCGGGCCGCCGCCCGCAGGGCACGGCGGCGGCGCAGACCGGTGAGGTGGTCGAGGTAGAGACCGCCCGCCAGGTGGTCGCACTCGTGCTGGAGGCAGCGGGCGAAGAAGCCGGTGCCGGAGACGGTGCGCGGTTCGCCCGTCATGTCGAACCCCTCCACCACCGCGTGGTCGTGGCGCGGCGTACCGGCCTCGATGCCGGGCACCGACAGGCAGCCCTCGGGGCCGCGTACGACGACGCCGTCGGCCTCCACCAGCCGCGGGTTGACGAGGTGTCCGAGGTGCCGGCGGTCCTCGTCGTCCGGGCAGTCGTAGACGAACACCCGCAGCGGTACCCCGATCTGGTTGGCCGCCAGGCCGACACCGCGGGCCGCGTACATCGTCGCGAACATGTCCTCGACGAGTTCGGCGAGGCCGGCGTCGAAGGCGGTGACCTCCTCGCAGGCGCCGGTCAGGGCCGGGTCGCCGAGGAGGCGCAGGGGGCGCGGGCGGCCGGAGCTGCCGGGGATCGAGCGGGAACGCATGCGGGTAAGCGTACGTTCTGGAACGTGCGACGTCGCAGGTCGTCGCACGGTGCCGGGGTCGCGGCACGGGTAGCGGGATTCGGGGCCGCCGCCGGATCTCGATAGGCTGATCCCCGACCGAAGCCTCCGGCCGGTCATCGGCTCCGGAGGAGGCGTTCCACCGGCAGCCCCAAGGGCGGGAGGGCGCCGGATGCAAGGAGGATCAAGGACGATGGCAGGCAACACGGAGCCGCTGTCGCCGCGGGCCAAGCTGGCCGTGACGGCGGGCAAGGCTGCGGCGGCGGTGTCGCGCGCGGCGGGGCGCGGCAGCGGATCGGTGATCGGCGGCAAGGTGGCGCTCCGGCTCGACCCCGACCTGCTGGCCCGGCTCGCCCGGCACCTGGACGTGGTGCTGGTGTCGGCGACCAACGGAAAGACGACGACGACGCGGCTGATCGCGGAGGCGCTGCGGGCGAGCGGCCCGGTGGTCTCCAACGCGCTCGGCGCCAATATGCCGGCGGGCATCACCTCCGCCCTGGCCGGCGGTTCCGACGCCCGCTTCGGCGTCATCGAGGTGGACGAGAAGTACCTGGCGGGCGTGGCGCGGGACGTGACGCCCAAGGCCATAGCGCTGCTGAACCTCTCGCGCGACCAGCTCGACCGGGCCGCGGAGACGCGCATGCTGGCCGAGCGCTGGCGCGAGGGCCTGGTCGGCTCCAAGGCGCTGATCATCGCCAACTGCGACGACCCGCTGATCGTGTGGGCGGCCTCGTCGTCGACGAACGTGGTGTGGGTCGCGGCGGGCCAGGAGTGGAAGGACGACGCCTGGTCCTGCCCGTCGTGCGGCGGCGTGATGCAGCGCCCCGGCGACGACTGGTTCTGCGCCGAGTGCGGCTTCCGGCGGCCCACGCCGAGCTGGGCGCTGTCCGGCGACCACGTACTGGACCCGCACGGCAGCGCCTGGCCGATCCGGCTCCAGCTGCCGGGCCGGGCCAACAAGGCCAACGCCGCGACGTCGGCGGCGGTCGCCGCGGCGTTCGGCGTGCCCCCGCAGGTGGCCCTGGAGCGGATGTACTCCGTGCAGGCCGTCGCCGGCCGCTACGACGTCGTCTCGTTCCAGCAGCGCGATCTGCGCCTGCTGCTGGCGAAGAACCCGGCGGGCTGGCTGGAGACGTTCTCGCTGATCGACCCGCCGCCCACCCCGGTGATCCTGTCGGTGAACGCGCGCGGCGCGGACGGCACGGACACCTCCTGGCTGTGGGACGTCGACTACACCCGGCTGGCCGGGCACCCGATCTTCGTGCTCGGTGACCGCAAGCTCGACCTGGCGGTCCGCCTGGAGGTCGCGAACCTGGACTTCCGGGTCTGTGACACGCTGGACGAGGCGGTACAGATGGCGCCTCCGGGCCGTATCGAAGTGATCGCCAACTACACGGCCTTCCAGGACCTCCGCAGGCGCGTGGGCAACTGACGTGAACCAGCGACCTTCACGACAAGGACGAGCGAGCATGAGTGACAACAGCCTGCGGCTGGTGTGGATCTACCCGGACCTGCTGAGCACGTACGGGGACCAGGGCAACGCCCTGGTGGTGGAGCGCCGGGCCCGCCAGCGCGGGCTGGACGTCCAGCGCCTCGACGTCCGCTCCGACCAGCAGATCCCCACCTCCGGCGACATCTACCTGATCGGCGGCGGCGAGGACCGGCCGCAGCGGCTGGCGGCCGAGCGGCTGCGCCGCGACGGCGGTCTGAACCGCGCGGTCGCCAACGGCGCGATCGTCTTCTCGGTGTGCGCCGGCTACCAGATCCTGGGCCACGAGTTCATCAACGACCTCGGGGAGCGGGAGCAGGGCCTGGGCCTGCTGGACGTGGTGAGCACCCGCGGCGAGGGCGAGCGGTGCGTCGGCGACGTGCTGGCCGACATCGACCCGCAGCTGAACCTGCCGCCGCTGACCGGTTTCGAGAACCACCAGGGCGTGACCCACCTGGGGCAGACGGCCCGCCCGTTCGCCCGGGTCCGCTTCGGCAAGGGCAACGGCGTCGGCGACGGCTACGAGGGCGCGTACAACGACACCGTCTTCGGTACGTACATGCACGGCCCGGTCATGGCGCGCAACCCGCACATCGCCGACCTGCTGATCAAGCTGGCGCTGGACGTCAACGCGCTGCCGCCGGCCGACGACCGCTGGTACGAGGCGCTGCGGCAGGAGCGCATCGCCGCGGCCACCCAGCCTGCCTAATCGGTTCGGCGCACCCCGTACGCCCGCAGTGTCCGCACTGCGGGCGTACGTGTGCGCAGGGCCGCCGCGCTTGTAGGGTGAGCGCAATCCAACCGGACGACGGGGTCCGGGCGTCCGGCTGAGAGTCGTGCCCGCGCCCGGCCATGGCCCGGCGGGCAGGCTCTGAAGTGCTAAGGGTCTGCGAAGAACCATGCGTATTGGTGTGCTCACCTCCGGGGGCGACTGCCCCGGGCTGAACGCCGTCATCCGCTCCGTCGTCCACCGTGCCACCGCCGACCACGGCGACGAGGTGATCGGGTTCCGGGACGGCTGGAAGGGCCTGCTGGAGTGCGACTACCGCAAGCTCGACCTGGACGCCGTGAACGGCATCCTGGCGCGCGGCGGCACCATCCTGGGCTCGTCCCGGGTGCAGCCCGCACACCTGCGGGACGGTGTGGAGCGGGCCCGCGGCCATGTGGCCGACCTGGGCCTGGACGCGATCATCCCGATCGGCGGCGAGGGGACGCTCAAGGCGGCCCGGCTGCTGTCCGACGCGGGCCTGCCGATCGTGGGCGTGCCCAAGACGATCGACAACGACATCGCCGCGACCGACGTCACCTTCGGCTTCGACACGGCGGTGGGGGTGGCCACGGACGCGCTGGACCGCTTGAAGACGACCGCCGAGTCGCACCAGCGGGTACTGATCGTCGAGGTCATGGGCCGGCACACGGGCTGGATCGCGCTGCACTCCGGGATGGCGGCGGGCGCGCACGCCATCGTGGTGCCGGAGCGCCCGTTCGACGTGGCGGAGCTGACCCGCAAGGTCGGTGAGCGCTTCGAGGCGGGCAAGAAGTTCGCGATCGTGGTGGTCGCCGAGGGCGCGAAGCCCCGCGAGGGCTCGATGGCCTTCGACGAGGGCGGCACCGACATCTACGGGCACGAGCGGTTCGCCGGGGTGGCCCGGCAGCTGTCCCTGGAGCTGGAGCGGCGGCTCGGCAAGGAGGCCCGCGCGGTGATCCTCGGCCACGTCCAGCGCGGTGGCACGCCGACCGCGTACGACCGGGTGCTGGCGACCCGCTTCGGGTGGCACGCGGTGGAGGCGGCGCACCGCGGCGCGTTCGGCATGATGACGGCGCTGCGCGGCACGGACATCACGCTGGTGCCGCTGGCCGAGGCGGTGGAGTCGCTCAAGACCGTGCCCGGGGAGCGCTACGCCGAGGTGGACTGCGTGCTGTAGTTCGCCATGACCGCTCGGTGACCGGCCCGTGACTGCTCCGTGCGGGCCGCCACGCGGCCTGTTCCACCGCCCCCGGCCGAGGCCCCGGCCGGGGGCGGTTCTAGGCTGGTCGCGGAGTATCGGTACGAATCAGGAGCGAGCGGATGGATCACGGCGGGCACGGCATGAACATGGATCTGCCGCCGTTCACGCTGGGGCGCGGCATGGAGTTCGGCGGGGACCCGTTCTTCCTGATCGGCTGCCTGGTGGGGCTGGGACTGTACGGCTGGGCCGTGCTGCGGCTGCGGCGGCGCGGCGATCACTGGCCGGTGGCCCGGACGGTCGCCTGGGTCATCGGTGTGCTGACCGTGGCGCTGGTGATGTGCACCAAGCTGAACGACTACGGCATGGTCATGTTCAGCGTGCACATGGTGCAGCACATGGTGATCAGCATGCTGTCGCCGATCCTGCTGCTGCTCGGCGGGCCGGTGACGCTGGCGCTGCGCGCGCTGCCGGCCGCCGGCCGGGGCCGCAAGGGGCCTCGCGAGCTGCTGGTGGCGCTGCTGCACAGCCGGTACATGCGGGTGATCACCCATGCGGCGTTCACCATCCCGATGTTCATCGCGAGCCTGTACGCGCTGTACTTCACGCCGCTCTTCGACTTCCTGATGCAGTACCGGGTCGGGCACATCGCGATGATGGTGCACTTCCTGGTGGTGGGCCTGGTCTTCTTCTGGCCGATCATGGGCGTGGACCCGGGCCCGCACCGGCCCGGCTATGTGATGCGGATGCTGGAGCTGTTCGCCGGCATGCCCTTCCACGCGTTCTTCGGCATCGCCCTGATGATGGGCACCGAGACGATGATCAAGACGTTCGAGAACCCGCCGGCCTCCCTGGGCATCGACGCGCTCAGCGACCAGAGCGCGGCCGGCGGGATCGCCTGGGCCTTCAGCGAGATCCCGTCCGTGCTGGTGCTCGTGGCGCTGCTGTACCAGTGGTACAAGTCCGAGGAGCGCCAGAACCAGCGCAAGGACCGCGCGGCAGCCCGCGACGGCGACCAGGAGCTCGCGGCGTACAACGCCTACCTCGCCTCCCTCCAGGCCCGCGGCCAGCAGGGCGGCGCGAGGTGACCGAAGGCTGACCGCGGGTCACGCACGACAGCTGGCGGTACGGGCCGCGGCCGGGGACCATGTCCCCAAGGCCGCGGCCCGCGGCGTTGGGCCACCGGGCCGCCGTGAGGAGGTTGCGGGGATGCCCGGATCCGCTAAGGCGATGGCGGCGTGCACGGTGGGCGGACTGGTCGTGACGACGGCCTACACCGTGGCGCTGGGCAGCAGTGGCTGGCTCTGGTTTGCCTGGGTGGTGCTGGCCCTGGTGACGGTGGGGGTGGTGGCGGCACGGCCGTCGTGAGGGTGGCGGGCGCTCCCATCCGCCGTCCCGGGCCCCGGAGGGACCGTTCTGAGCTGCGAGGATGTGGAAAGAAGCGGCCCGCACCTTGTGGCCCGACGCCGAATTCGCGCGCCCTGTGGCCCCGGCTGCCCTGACGGACGCGGAGCGCCGCCTCGGGTACGGCCTGCCGGCCGGGCTGACCGGGCTGCTCCGGGAGACGGACGGGGTCGTGGGGCCGTACGGGGTCGATGCCGTATGGCCCCTGGAGCGCATCGTCGAGCAGAACCTCCGCTTCCGGTCCGACCACTCGCTCGCCGAGCTGTACATGCCCTTCGACGCGTTGCTGTTCTTCGGCGACAACGGGGGCGGTACCAGTTCGCCTTCGTCCGCACTCCCCCGCGGCCGGACGTCTTCGTGTGGGAGCACGAGGACGACAGCCGGCGGTGGGCCGCCCGGGACCTGCGCGACTATCTGCGACGGTGCCTCGCGGCGGACGGCGAGGACTGGTACCGGTAGTCACGGCGGGGCTGCTGCCGGGTGGGCCCGGGGTCAGGGCCGCCGGACGTACTTCCGCACCAGAACGCCGTTGTCGAACGTGCGGATCCAGTCCAGCGTGAAGTCCGTGACCCTGAAGTCCGTGCCGAACATCGGCATGCCGGAGCCGTAGATCTGCGGGTAGGTCTTGATGACCAGCTCGTCGACCTCGTCGAGCAGTTCGCCGGCCACCTGCGAGCCGCCGCAGAGCCAGATGTCCAGGCCGCCCTCCTCGGCCTTGAGGGCGCGGACGGCGCCGACCAGGTCGTCGGTGATCAGGTGCACGTTCGGGTCGGGCGACTCGCCGAGGCCGCGGGAGGCCACGTATTCGCGGAGGTGGCCGTACGGGCTGGTGACGCCGGCGTCCAGCCCCACCTGGTAGCTGCCGCGCCCCTGGATCACCGTGTCGAACTTCTGGTTCGGCGCGTCGTGGAAGTCCAGTACGCGGCGGCCCTCGGCCGATACGGTCTCCGGGTATTCCGTCTTCAGGAACTCAAGGAACTCCTCGTCGACGAACCGCATCATCGACGACGCGTCACCGTTCGGGTCGCCGATGAAGCCGTCGATCGAGCAGGCCACGAAGTAGGTGAGCTTGCGCAAAGGGTCCTCTTTTCCGCCGGTGACGCGCGGTCGCGTCGCAGTCAGGGCCGGTGCGGTGGCGGACGGGCACATCTCTTCGCCGCAACCACTTCGCTCATAGTGCTTCAGGCGTAGTGGTTGCGCAAGCCTTTTGTCCCGCGTGCCTGCCAGGGGCGGCGGTACACCCCTGGCAGGCACTCAGCAGCGGCTCACCGTGCGGCGGTTACCGCTCAGGAGTGGGCGACATCCACGATGAGCTGGTTCTTCTGCTGGGTGACCCGGAACGGGAGCCGCTTGGCGACTCCCAGACCTATCTGCGTGTCCCCTTCGAAGCTGGCCGCGAACCGGGTGTCCTTGAAGGAGCGGTAGCCCGCGATGTTCACGCCCGGCAGCGGCTTACCGGCCTTGCCCGGGTACGTCGTCTTTCCCGTGCCCGGGTCGTAGCTCGGCGCCGCCACCCGGATCTCCAGGATCGCCCCGCCGCCGACCTTGATGAGGTCGCCGGAACCGTCCTGGTGCAGCTCCTTCACATAACCGATCCGGTAGCCGACCGGCTTGCCGCCGGCGGTCGGCACCTCGAAGACCATCCGGTCGAAGCAGTCGTGCTGCCCGGTCCGGATGTTCGTCAGCGGCTTGTGGGCGTCCGCGTCGGCGGACTTCAGGGCGCTCCCCCAGCCGGCGGTGTCACACGCGGCCGCCGGTGCGGTCCCCGTCGCGGACGCCGCCGTCGCCGTGACCGCCGTCGCCGACACCGCCGCGCCTGCCAGCACGACCGCGGTCAGCGCAGTGCCCAATCGTCGCATTGCATACCCCGTATCTCGTTGCGTCCCATCGGATGCCGATGGTTCGTCCATGGCGTGGCCCGGCCGGTCGGATCCGGCCGGTCCATACGTGCGATCATCGCGTACGGGTCTGACAACGCGGCCTCGGGAGCGACGAGTTTCAGCCGCCGCCCGCCGGCCGGAGACCACGGCGCCCTTGGCGGCCAAAACGCCCTGTGCGACGCTCGCGTCACGGCGGAGGGCCGCCCGCGCACGCCGCCCCCGCCGGCACCGGTTCGTACGAATGCCGATACGGCCGCCTGTTGCGGACAGCCCTGCGCGGTGTCCCGCGGCGCCGCCCAACGGGCCGGAAGGCCGGCCGTGAAGCCAAGGAGAGCCAGAAGATGACCACTTCTGATCACGTCGGTCAGCCCCCTCTCACCGACCCCGCCGGCCACGCCCACCGAACCGATCAGGCCAACCCTTGCGGCCACACCGACCCGACCCTCTACCGCACACCCGCCGACGCCATCGCCGCTCCCCCGGAAAAGCTCGCCTACCTGGTCGGCTTCGACCGCTCCGCACAGCGCCCGGACGCGCTGATCACCGTGGACACGGACCCGGAGTCGAGTTCGTACGGACGGGTGCTGCACCTGGCCGACGTGCCCGGACTGGGCGACGAACTGCACCACTTCGGCTGGAACGCCTGCTCCAGCGCCCTCGCCCACGAGGGCCACCACCAGCCCGAACGGCGCTACTTACTCACGCCGGGACTCCGCTCCTCCCGGCTGCACGTCTTCGACACCCACCCGGACCCGGCCCGCCCCCGCCTGGTGAAGGTGATCGAACCCGCCGAACTGGCCGACAGGGCGGGCTACTCACGGCCGCACACCCTCCACTGCGGCCCCGGCGGCGTCCTGCTGTCCTGCCTCGGCGGCGCGCACGGCAACGACGGTCCGGGCGGTGTGGCGCTCCTCGACCACGAGACCTTCGACGTACTGCGCGCCTGGGAGACGGACCGCGGCCCGCAGCGCCTGGCCTACGACGTCTGGTGGCACCTCCAGCACAACATCGCCGTGACCAGCGAGTGGGGCACACCGTCGATGGTCGAGAACGGCGTCGACCCGGAGCTGCTGCTCGGCCGCTCGTACGGGCACGCGCTGCACTTCTGGGAGCTGGATTCCGGCCGCCACCTGCAACGCGTCGACCTGGGCGACGAGCACCAGATGGTCCTGGAACTGCGGCCTGCTCACGACCCGGCCGCGACCTGGGGCTTCGCGGGTGTCGTGGTGAGCGTGGCGGACCTGTCGGCCTCGGTGTGGCGGTGGCAGCGCGAGGACGACGGGCGGTTCACGGCCCGCAAGGTGATCACGATTCCGGCGGAGCCCGCCAAGGAGGACGAACTGCCGCCGGCGCTCAAGCCGTTCGGCGCGGTGCCGCCGCTGGTCACCGACATCAATCTGTCGGTGGACGACCGCTGGCTGTATGTGTCGGCGTGGGGCACCGGCGAACTCCACCAGTACGACGTGAGCGACCCGGCGCACCCCCGTAAGACCGCGTCCGTACGGCTCGGCGGCATCACCGCCCGGCAGCCGCACCCGGCGGCGCCCGGCCTGCCGCTCACCGGCGGCCCGCAAATGGTCGAACTCAGCCGCGACGGACGCCGGGTGTACCTCACCAACAGCCTGTACGGCGCGTGGGACGACCAGTTCTATCCCGACGGCATCCACCCCTGGCTCGCCAAACTCGACGCCGACACCGAGAACGGCGGCCTCACCCCCGACCTGCGTTTCTTCCCGCACGGCGAGGACTTCCGCGGACTGCGCGTCCACCAGACGCGTTTGCAGGGCGGCGATGCGTCGTCCGATTCGTACTGCTACCGCTGACCGTGCGCAAGGAACCGGAACACACGGTGCACCCATCGGTGAAAGCCGTCGCGCACGACTTCCTCTCCCACGCGGACCGGCTGTGTCCCGGCCTGGTCGAAGGGCTGTATCTGACGGGGTCGGTCGCGCTGGGCGATTTCCGGCCGGGGCGCAGCGACATCGATTATGTGGCGGTCTCCGGGCGCCGCCCCTCGAGGCGGACGTGGCGGCCCTGGAGCGGGCCCACGCCGCGACGCGCGCCCGGCACCGTCGCCCGTACTTCGACGGAGTTCACGTCACCTGGAGCGATCTCGCGAGAAGTTCGGCCGACTGCGCCGGGGCTGCGCGCACCCAGATGGGCCGGTTCCACGCGGGCGGCGGTTTCGAGGTCAATCCGGTGACGTGGTCGGTGCTCGCGAAGCACGCCGTGCCGGTACGCGGCCCCGCTCCGGGAGAGTTCGACGTGGCCGTGGACGGAGCCGCCCTGCGCGGCTGGACGCGGGAAAACCTCGACACCTACTGGCGCGGCTGGCAGAAGGCGCACGGCAAGCCGCTGTCGGTCAGGGGCGTGTGGGCACTCGGCGGCCGGGCCATCGCCTGGGGCGTGCTCGGCGTCACCCGGCTCCACTACACCCTGGCCACCGGGGAGATCACGTCCAAGGGCGGTGCGGGCCACTACGCCTTGCGGACGTTCGGCGCCGACCGGCATCCCGTGATCCACGAGGCGCTGCGCCTCCATGGTTCCGCCGCCCATCCCGCGACTCCCCACGCCACCGCTGCCCGCCTGCGCAACCCGTTCGTCCGCCGCCGGGCCGCCCTGGACTACATGGCCATGGTGATCGACGATGCGCCGGCGGGCCGTTGACGTTCGCCAACCGGAGCGGCCCGCCAAATCGCTGGCCAGGAGAAGCCCCGTTGTTCCATGATCTTTTGGCACGGCCGCGCTCCGCTGTCTCCTCCTGCTGCCCCGTGCCCGGCCGCTTCCTCCCCAGCCAAGGAGCACCCACATGCCCACCACGCCCCCGCCCTCCTTCCTCCTCGTCCACGGCGCCTGGCACCGGCCCGCGTGCTGGGAGCCACTTCAGGACGCCCTCGCCGCCGAGGGCCTGCGATCCCACACGGTCGCGCTGCCCAGTTCCGGTCCGCAGGGCACGCCTGCCGCCGGTGTGTACGACGACGCCGAGGCGATATCCGCGCGGCTGCGCGAAATCGACGGGCCGGTGGTCATCGTCGGGCATTCGTACGGCGGCATCCCCGTCACCGAGGCGGCCGCCGCACATCCGGACGTCGTCCACCTCGTCTATCTCGCCGCCTACATGCCCGCCGAGGGTGAATCGCTCGGCAGTCTGCACGGCCGCGAGCCGTCCGGGCCCGTGGACCTCGACGGTGTGCAGCCGCCCATCTTCGAGGACCCGCGTACGTCGCTGTACGCGGATATGCCCGACGATCTGGCCGAGCGGGCCATCGGCGAACTCGTCGAGCAGAGCCGGCGGTCGTTCCAGGAACCGGTGACGCGCGCGGCGTGGCGGACCGTTCCCGCCACGTACGTCGTCTGCGAGGGCGACCAGGCGCTGCGGCCCGCGATGCAGACGAAGATGTCCGCGAACGCCGCCCACGTCGAACGGCTCGCCACCGGCCACTCCCCCTTCCTCGCCGCCCCCGCCGAACTGGCCGCCCTCCTCGGCCGCATCGCCTCCGGCCCCACGGAAGGCTGACGCACAACGGCCCGGCCCCTCCTCGGACGAGAAGGGGCCGGGCCGTACGGTGCGCGCTCGGCGCCGGTCACTCGTGCGCTTCGGCTTCCACCGGCTTCGGGATCAGGAACGAGGTCGCCACGGCCACCGCCATGATGATCACGCCCGCGATCATTCCCGCGGTGTAGCCCGAGGCGGACGTGGGATCGTCGGCCGGGGCGGCGGTCTTGACCGCGTACAGGACGGCGAAGCTGAGGCCGGAGCCGAGGTTGAAGGCACCGGCGTTCAGGCCGGGCAGGAAGCCCGGGTTCTCCTTCGGCGACAGGACGATGCCGAGTCCGTTGAGGACGATGTTCGCCACGCCCGCGTAGGTGATGCCCACGAGGATGGAGGCCGCGAGCAGCAGCCCCCGGGAGTGGGCGGAGAGCGTGACGATCATCAGCACGACGGTCGCCGCCGCGCCGATCAGCCCCAGGCGCAGCACCCGGCCGTACCCGAAGGTGGCCGCCAGCCGGCCGGCGAGCGGGCCCATCGCGAGCCCGGCGATGGCGTACGGGGTCAGCGTCCACCACGCGGACTGCTCGGCCGACATGCCGAGCCCCGCCTGGGCGTCCTGCGCGAACGCCGGGATCAGCCCGTTCATGACGGCGAACACGCCGGTCATCGTCAGCATCGTGGTCAGCAGCGTTGCCCAGGTCGAGCGCTGCCGCAGGTGCCTGGTGGCGACCAGGGGGTGCCCGGAGCGGTCCTCGGTGCGCCAGAACAGCCAGAACGCCGCCGCGGCCACGACCACCAGGACCGCGATCAGCGGCCAGTTGGCGGCGGCCAGCTTGCCCGCCTCGTTGAGCGCGACGAGCAGCGAGCCCACGGAGATCACCAGCAGCACGACGCCCGGCCAGTCCATGCGGTGGCTGTCGGGCACCTTGGACTCGGGGGCCATGGTGGCGACGAGGGCGGTGGCGATCGCGGCGACGACGGCCATCGCCCAGAAGACCGCCGCGAAGCCGTGCCGGTCGGCGAGGTAGCCGCCGGCGAGCGAGTCGACGCCGGCGATACCGCCGTTGACCGCGGTGATCACGCCGAGCAGGGTGCCGTAGCGCTTGGGCTCGGTGACCTCGACCCGCAGCATGATCAGGCACAGCGGTACGGTCGGGCCCGAGACGCCCTGGATGATGCGGCCGGCGAACAGCATCGGCACGCTCTGCGCCAGGGCCGCGACCACGCAGCCGACGACCATCAGGGCCATCATCCCGGCGAGCACCTTGCGGCGGCCGATGATGTCCCCGAGCCGCGGCAGGAACAGTGAGAACAGCGCCGCCGAGGTGAAGAACGCGGTCTGGGTCAGCCCGATCTCGGCGGAGGTGGCGCCGAGGCTGTCCTCGATGTTCTTCAGCGCGGGGCTGAGCATGCTGGCGTTGAGCTGGAAGGCGATACAGGCCGTCAGCAGCGCGGTGACCAGCACGCCGACCCGTACGGTGCGCCCCGGGCCGGTCGCTTCGGCGGCCCGTGCGGTGTGCGGTGCGCTCATGCCTGAACGTCACCGATGCGTTCGAGGGCGTCCACCACCAGGTTCCAGAACCGTTCGTGGTCGAGTTGGACGGCGACCTGGGTGCGGCAGTCCTCGGGGAGCGGCCAGCGGAAGTCGGTGACCGTCATGCCCATGGTCAGGCCGCCGGTCAGCTCGATGTCCACCGGGGCCTTGCGGACGGTCATCACGTCCGGGTCGATGACGTACGCGACGGCGCACGGGTCGTGCACCGGCGGGTATTCGAAACCCTGGTTCTCCCGGTAGGCGTCGCGGAAGAAGTCCAGCAGTTCCAGGACGAACCGGGCAGGCTTGGTGCCGACCTCGGCGATCTTTTTGGTGACCTCGGGGGTGGCCAGCGCCTGGTGGGTGAGGTCCAGGCCGACCATGGTGACGGGCCAGCGCTCGTTGAAGACGATGTGCGCGGCGTGCGGGTCGATGACGATGTTGAACTCGGCGACCGCGCTCCAGTTGCCCTCGTGGTAGCCGCCGCCCATCAGCACGACCTCGCGGACGCGCTCGGCGATCCGGGGCTCCTTGCGCACGGCCATCGCGATGTTCGTCAGGCCCGCGGTGGGGACGATGGTGATCTCGCCCGGCTCGTGCGACATCACCGTGTCGATGATGAGGTCGACGGCGTGCCGGCGGTCGAGCTCGATGTCCGGCTCGGGCAGGTCCGGGCCGTCCAGGCCGGTGTCGCCGTGGATCTCCGGTGCGTTCTCGATGGTCCGCACGAGGGGCCGCGGGCAGCCGGCCGCGAACGGCACGCCGGTGATGCCGGCGATACGGGCGACGGACAGCGCGTTACGGGTGACCTTCTCCAGGGTCTGGTTCCCGACCACGGTCGTCACGGCGACCAGGTCGATGTCGGGATTGCCGTGCGCCAGGAGCATGGCGATGGCATCGTCGTGCCCGGGGTCGCAGTCGAGAATGATCTTTCTGGCCAACGGAAGAGCCCCTTTGCTCAGCTGAAGGTGTTGATGTGGATCTCTTGGTGCACAGCAGAAGGGCTGTTACCGAAAGAGCACGGACGGACGGCGGCACACCGGCCCGGCGAACGGGGCCGACCACGGCTGGTGCTACCGGGCACCTCCCCTTCGACACGGGTCGGGTAATCGATTTCACGGTGGCGATGCCTCCGTCCAGGGCCCTGACCAGCGATCGAGGCCCCGTCCCGTCATAGTGCCAGAGCAAACGGGCAGGGCGGACATCCGGGGCTGCGGCGGGCCGCACACCGGATCAGCCGTCGCGACGGGGCTCCCCAGGGACGTCCGGCGAACCCGAGCCGACCGGGCCGCCCGGCACCGCCCGATCATGCGCAGCAAGCACCGCCTCAACCGTGTCCGCCTCCGCCGCCACCTTGTCTTCGCGATAGCGCACCACCCGGGCGAACCGCAGCGTCACACCCGCCGGGTAACGGGTCGAGGTTTGCAGGCCGTCGTACGCGATTTCCACGACCAGCTCGGGGCGCACCGTCACGACGTAGCCGGTCTCGTCCACGGCCAGCTCGCGCAAACGTTCCGTCTGCCAGGAGAGCATGACGTCGGTGAGGCCCTTGAAGGTCTTGCCGAGCATCACGAATGTGCCGTTCGGGCCGCGGGCGCCGAGGTGGAGGTTGGAGAGCTTGCCGGTGCGGCGGCCGTGGCCCCACTCGGCGGCCAGCACCACGAGGTCGAGGGTGTGCACCGGCTTCACCTTCAGCCAGGCGGCACCGCGGCGGCCCGCGCTGTACGGCGCGTCCAGCGCCTTGACCATGACGCCTTCGTGGCCCCGCCGCAGCGTCTCGGCCCAGAACTTCTCGGCGGCCTCGCGCGCGGTGGTGTCGGCCGGGTCCTCGACCACCGTCCGGCGCACCCGCCGCTCCTCGGGGACCAGCCGCACCAGTTCCGCGTGCCGCCGGTCGCCGGGCAGGTCCAGGAGGTCCTGCTCGCCCACGGCGAGTACGTCGAAGAAGACCGGGGAGAGCGGCAGCGCGGCCCGGGCGGCGGCCACGTCCACGCGGGAGCCGAAGCGGCCCGCGATCTGCTGGAACGGCAGCGGGCGGCCGTCGTCGCCGAGCGCGATCACCTCGCCGTCCAGGATGAAGCATGGCGCGTCGAGGGCGAGCGCCGCCTCGGTGATCTCGGGGAGCCGGTCGGTCACGTCGTCGAGGGTGCGGGTGTAGATCCGTACGTACGAGCCGTCCCGGTGCACCTGCACCCGGATGCCGTCCAGTTTCTCCTCCACGGCGCACCGGCCGGCCTTGTCGACCGCCTCGGCCAGGGATTTCGCGCCGTGCGCCAGCATGGGCCCGACGGGCCGCCCCACCGTAAGCCGGAACTGGGCAAGCGCCGAGGGGCCCTCGGCGAGCAGGCAGCGGGCGACCTCCTCCAGGGACCCGGCCAGCATCACGGCCCGCCGTACGTCCGCGACCGGCACCTCGGCCGCCGCGGCGATCGCCTCGGCGGCGATGGCGTCGAGCGCGCCCTGCCGTACCTCGCCGGTCAGCAGGCCGACGAGAAACCGCTGCTCCTCCTCGGTCGCCGCGCCCAGCAGCTCCTGGACGAGGCGGCGGCGCTCGGTCTGGGAGCCGGGCCCGGCGACCGCGGCCAGGGCGGTCAGGGCCGCGTCCGTACCGAGGACGGTCAGCGTGGCGGTGTCCGCCGGCGGTACGGGGTGGCGCAGCACGCTCCAGCCGACCCCGATCCGCCCCTGCGGCAGCCGCCCGGCCAGGTAGGCGATGGCCACCGGCGCGTCGTCCGGTTCGGCCTGGCGGAACAGCTCGGCCAGCAGCTTGATCTTCTGGGACCGCGCCGAGGTGGCGGCGACCTCCCCGGACACACGTGCGAGTCGGGCCAGCAGCATGGCAACATCCTGCAACGGTGCCGCCGCAATCGCACGATCACCGGCGCCGGTGCGCCGCACCACCGTCACCGGGGCACCGCCGCACCGGGCCGCTCCCACTCACTTCCCGAACCCCTCGGACAGGCCGCGGACGAAGTGCCGCTGCGCGACCAGAAAGATCACGATCATGGGCAGTGCGGCAATGGTCAGACCGGCGAAGAGCATCGGCCAGTCGGAGTTCAGCCGCCCGGCCATGTCGGCGAGCCCCACGGGCAGCGTCTTGAGGTGGTCGTCGGTGATGAAGACGAGCGCGAAGGCGTACTCGTTCCAGGAGAACAGCGCCTGGAGGAGCGCCGCGGAGACCAGGATCGGGCGGGCCATCGGGACCACCACGCGCCAGAAGGTCTGCCAGCGGCTCGCCCCGTCGATCAGCGCCGCCTCCTCCACCTCCACCGGCTGCCCCAGCAGGTAGGCGCGGATGAGGAAGGTGGTGAAGGGCACCTTGAAGGCGGTGTAGAGGACGATCAGCGCCCAGTACGTGTCGTAGATGTGCAGCGCCTGGAGCAGCTGCGTCAGCGGGACCAGCGCCACGGTCGGCGAGAGCATCATGGCGCCGAGGACGAGCAGCAGCGCGGGCTGGGAGCAGGGGATGGCGAGCCGGGTCAGCCCGTACGCGGCCCAGGCGCTGATCAGGACGACGGCGAGGACGCTGGCGGCGGTGACCAGCGCGCTGTTGAGCAGATAGCCGAACACGCCCTGTTGCCACGCGTCGGCGTAGGTGCCCCAGTCGGGGTGCGCGGGCAGCCCCCACGGGTCGGAGAAGATCTCCCCGTTCGTCTTCAGGCCGGACAGGGCCATCCAGCACAGCGGGTAGACGACGGCGACGGCGAGCGCGGCGAGTCCGCAGTACGTGAGGACGCCCAGCACGACCGAGCCGGAGCGGGCGGGCCCGCGGCGCGTGGCGGGGGCGGTCGGCGGGGCGTCCGCGGGCGTGGGCTTGTGCAGGGTCAGGGTCATGCCGCTACCGCCTTCCGGCGCGAGTGGAGGAGCTGGACGGCGCCGGCCACGAAGGTGATGACGAACATGACGGTGCCGACGGCCGCGGCGTACCCCATGTCGTCACCGGTGAAGGCGCTGGCGTACAGCCACGTCCCGAGCGTCTGGCTGGAGTTGGAGGGCCCGCCGCCGGTCATCACCATCACCTCGTTGAACACGAGGAAGGCGCCGGAGACGGTGAGGATGACGAGCAGGGTCGTCATCTCGCGGACCATCGGGACGGTGACGGCGAAGAACGTGCGGATACGGCCCGCGCCGTCCACCGTCGCCGCCTCGTACAGCTCGCGCGGGATGCGCTGGACGGCGACCGTCAGCAGCATCGTGGTGTAGCCGAAGGACTGCCACTGGCTCATGTTGATGACGCCCCAGATGGAGGTGTCCGGGTCGCCCAGCCAGTCGTGCGCGAAGCGGCCGAGGCCGAGGGTGTCCAGCGCGCTGTTGATGAGCCCGGCGTCGGGCTGGTAGAGGAACTGGAAGAGCAGGCCGGCGACCGTCATGGAGACGGCCGCGGGGATGAAGTAGACCGTACGCAGCAGCCCGCGGAGCCGCCGTCCGATGACCGCCTCCAGAATGGCGGCCAGCACGAGTGCCGCGCCGACCTGGAAGACGACCGACGTGACGGCGTAACAGAGGTTGTTGGCGAGGGCTTTCCAGAAGACGGGGTCCTGGAGGGCTTGCCGGTAGTTCTCCAGGCCGACGTAGCGCATACCGGGCTGGAAGACGCTGAACTTGAAGAGGCTCAGGCGGATGTTCTCCACGATCGGGTAGTAGACGAACAGGGCGATCAGGGCGAGCGCTGGGGCGGCGTACAGGGCGTGGCGGAATCGGCGTCGCTGCATGACGGCGGCACCTCCTTCG
This sequence comes from Streptomyces sp. NRRL F-5755, assembly GCF_001279365.1. Classification (NCBI taxonomy): domain Bacteria; kingdom Bacillati; phylum Actinomycetota; class Actinomycetes; order Kitasatosporales; family Streptomycetaceae; genus Streptomyces; species Streptomyces sp. NRRL F-5755. The sequence continues at coordinate 24,478 of NZ_LGCW01000313.1, forward strand.
GGGCGTCGGGGTGTACGGGGGCCCGTCACGGACACCGGTCCTGGGGGTCAGTCGCGGGAGCCCATCACGGGGATCAGTCGCGGACGCGGAAGCGGGGATCAGTCGCGGACGCGGAAGCGGTGGGCCTGCCGGGCGCCCTCGCGCACTTGGCGCACCGCCTGTGCCGCGCTGGTCCGGCCACCCAGGACCGCCTCGGCCGCCGAGAGATACGGATTGACGATCTTGTCGTCGGCGCGGGTGTCGAGCCACAGCGCCATGTCCTTGCTCGCGAGCGTGCGCTGCGCCTCGGGCAGCCCCTTCAGGCGCGCGGCATCCGCCGTACCCTTGACCGCGCTCAGCCAGCCCAGGTCGCGGACCACTTTGCGAGCCTGGTCAGGGCCGGTGAGGAACTTGAGGAAGTCGACGGCGAGCGCTTTGTTGGGCGAGGAGTTGGCGACCAGCAGCCCGTCCGCTCCCCCGGCGACGGCGCGTGCGGAGCCCGCGGCGCCCGGGATGGCGGGCATGGTGAAGAAGTCCCAGTTCTTCGCGAACTTTTCGGGGGCGCCGCCTTTGGTGCTGAGGTAGGAGAATTCCAGCGTCTCCAGGTACTGCATCGCGGCCTTGCCGTACAACAGGCGGTTCTGCGCGGACTCGTGGCTCATGCTCGTACCGGACGGCCCCATGCAGCGCTTCCTGAGCTGCGCCAGGTCGGTGAAGGCGCGTTCGTAGCCAGGGTGGGTGAAAGCGCCGTCGCCTCCGTCACCGTCGTAGTCCCTGGCCAGGACGGCGGGCGGCACCTCCATGGCGTTGAACTGGGTGAGCAGGTGCCCGGCGGGCCAGCCGTACTGGTTGCCGAAGGCGAGCGGGGTGTGGCCCGCCGCGGAGATGCGGCCGCAGGCCGCGAGCAGTTCGGGGAAGGTACGCGGCTTCCGCCCGACCCCGGCCGCGGCGAAGATCTCCTTGTTGTACGCGAAGACCTTGGCGTCCGTGTCCAGCGGCACCCCGTACCGGCGCCCGTCGAAGGTGAAGGCGTTCAGCGCGCCCGGCTCGAACGTGCGGCCCCACGAGGTGCCGTTGAGGGGTTCCGACAGATCGGCGGCCAGCTTGCCGTCGGCGAACTTGCGCGCATAACGGCCGGGCCAGGCGAAGTAGATGTCCGGCATCTCACGGGACGCGGCGAGCACCGCGATGCGGTCCTTGTACGGCTGGTCGCCGACGGCCTGGAGGTCGATGGTGACACCCGGGTTCCGGCGCTCGTACGCGCGGACGGCGCTCTGGAAATACGGGGCGTATTCGGGGTCGGCCCACTTCTCCAGGATGGTGAGGTGCCCGCGCGGGGGCCCGTCGAGGACGAAGTCGTTCGGGGTGACGCGGACGGGGGCCTGCCCGCACCCGCTGACCAGCAGGGTCAGCAGGGCGACGAGCAGGGTCCCGGCGACGGCGGCGGGAGTGCGGCGCATCGGCTCTCCTGGCGGGGATCTCCGGGCGGGGAGGGGACGGGTCAGGGACATCGGGACGGGTCGCGGGGGTGCGCGCCGTCCAGGGCGAGGGGGTGCCCGAAGGCGCCGGTCAGGGTGCAGACGGCCGCCGCGTACGTGGCGGCGTACCCGGCCGCGTCGGCGAGCGGGCGGCCCCGGTGGAGGGCGACGTGCAGAGCGGCGATGAAGGAGTCGCCGGCGCCGAGGGTGTCGGTGGCCCGGACGGGCACGACCGGCTGGTGGTGCGTGGTGCCCTCGTACGACAGCAGCGCGCCCCGGGCGCCGCGCGTCACCACGGCCAGCTTCGCGCCGAGGCGGTGCGCGCGGGCCAGCAGCCCGGCGGCCTCGTCCTCGTCCGCTTCGGGCCGGGAGAGGACGGCGCTGCGTACGAAGGGCAGCAGCGGTTCGGCGTAACTCCAGGGCCGGTCCGAGAAGTCGAAGCTCACCGGGCAGGCGGCGGCCAGCCGCGGCAGCTGCTCCTCCATGCCGCTGCAGTCGCCGGTGTGCACCAGGTCGAAGCCGCGCAGCCAGCGCAGGTCGGCGTCGTCCGGGGTGAACAGGGAGATCGTCTCGTCGCAGTCGCCGAAGGTCCGGTTGCCGTCGTCGTCGAGGTGGACGGTGGCGTAGGCGTTGGGTCCTGCGGCGATACGGGCCCGTTCCGTCGATACGCCTTCGGCCGCCAGGGCCGCCCGTACGTGCCGGCCGGCCGCGTCGCTGCCGGTGACGCCGAGGTACGCCGCCTCGGCGCCGCAACGTGCCGCGTGCACGGCGACATTGAGGGCGTTGCCGCCCGGGTACATCAGTCCGCGCCGGGGGTAGCGATCGACGACGTTGTCGCCGAGTCCGCAGATGCGCATACCGCTCTTTCCTCCAGTTGGCTCCGGTGGGGGCCGGCCCGGCGCGCGGGCACGCGCCGGGCCGGGCGGGTACGGAGCGAACTCAGTAATCGACCTGGAACATGTAGCGGCGCTTGTCCAGGTCGTGGCCGCGCACGGACTCGTAGTGGCGGGCCAGCCGGGTGCCGAAGACGTCCAGCGCGATGGGCGTGATGTCCCCGCGCAGCTCCTCGGGCACCCCGGGCAGCGAGAAGATGCGGGAGTCGACGTAATGCGCCTTGCGCGTGTACTTGTCGAGGAACCGCTGGGTGCGCTCGGCCATCGGGCGGGTGGCGTCCTCGCCGAGGAAGAGGATCACGGGCTGGTCCTCGGTGACGACCTCGAAGGCGCCGTGGAAGAACTCACCGGCGTGGTAGCTGCCGCCGTGCTTCCACTGCATCTCCATCAGATAGCACATGGTGAAGCCGTAGCCCGCACCGTAGTTGGGGCCCGCGGAGAGCACGTATGTCACCGGCTCGTCGGCCAGTGCGGTGGCGATGGAGTGGGCGAGCGCCTCGCCCTCCTCCTGGGCGGTGTAGAGGGCGTCGGGCAGCGCTTCGTACGCCTTGCGGATCGCCGCGTAGTCGCCTTCCACGCCCGTCTTCTCCAGCAGCGCGTACGCGAGCTGCCCGAAGAGCACGCCCTTGGGGGCTACGACGGTGTCCTCGCTGCGGTACGTGAAGGCGATGTCGGCGGCCTGCGCCAGCGGGCTGTCGTCGTCGCGGGTCAGCGCGGCGACCTTGGCGCCGGTGGACTTGGCGTAGTGGGCGGCGGCGACGGTCTCCTTGGTGGTGCCGGTGTGCGAGGAGACCAGGACGAGGGAGCCCTCGCCGAGCAGCGCGGGCCTGCGCAGGTTGAACTCGTCGCTGTTCATGTGGAAGACCGGGAAGCCGGCGCGGGTCTCCAACAGGAAGTGCACCGGGTAGGAGGCGGTGAGCGAGCCTCCGCAGCCGACCAGGAAGACATTGCGCAGGCCGCCTTCGACGACCTCGGCCACGAAGGCGCGGGCCGTTTCGTGCTGGCTCAGGGCGAAGGCCACGGCCTCCTTGAAGTCCTCGGTGATGGGCTTGAGGGGCAGGGTTGCGGTGGTCACGCGGATCCTCTCCGAGCAGGTTGGGAACGTTCCCAATGCAGACCGGGAACACCCCTGGACGCGAGATTGGGAACGTTCCCATCGGGAATGCTGGGAACCTTCCCACCGTCGTACGCGGAGCGTCAATACCCCTGCGCAGCCGATAGCCTGGCGACGCCATGACGACGAACCGACGCAGCGGCCCGCACCGGCCCGCCACCATCCCCGACGTCGCCCGCGAGGCGGGCGTCTCCCGCTCCACCGCCTCGCGGGCCCTCGCCGACTACGGCTCCGTCAGCCCCGAGGCCCGCGAACGCGTACGGGCCGCCGCCGAAAAGCTGGGCTACCGCCCCAACCAGCTCGCCCGGTCCATGATCACCGGCCGGACGCACACCCTGGGCGCGGTGATCGCCGACATCCAGAACCCGTTCTTCGCGGGCGTCACCCGCGGCATCACCGACGCCGCCCGCGCCGCCGGCTACCAGATCCTGCTGGCCAACACCGACGAGGACCCGGCCGCCGAACGGGCCGCCGTCAAGACGCTGCGCGACAAGCACGTCGACGGCCTGATCGTCGCCCCCGCCTCCACCACGGACACCGGCCACCTCAGTGCCGCGCACGACGGCGGCTGCCCGGTCGTCCTCCTCGACCGCCGTGTGCCCCGCCTCGGCCTGGACTCCGTCACCGTCGACAACCACGGCGCCGCCCAGGACGCGGTACGCCGCCTGCTCGCCATGGGGCACCGGCGCATCGCCCTGGTCAGCCTGGTCGGCAACGACGCCACCGACGACCCGGTGGACCCCGGCTCCACCGGCCTGGCCCGTATCGAGGGCTACCGCGCCGCGCTGCGCGAGGCGGGCGTCGAGGACACCGAAACGTACCTGCGCACCGGCGCCTTCCACGGCCAGGACCCGGCCGTGCTCGCCCGCGGCCTGCTGGACTCCCCCGAGCCGCCGACCGCCGTGTTCGCCACCGACAGCCTGATCGCGCTGGGCGTCCTGTCCGCCGCGCGCGAACTGGGGCTGCGCGTCCCGGAGGACCTGTCCGTGGTCACCTTCGACGACACCGACTGGGCGCGCGCCCTGCGTCCCCGGATCAGCGTCGTCGCCCAGCCGGTCCAGGAACTGGGCGCCACGGCCGTACGGGCCCTGATCGCCCGCGTCCAGGGCGGCAGCCACCGTCCCGAACACACCACCCTGCCCACGGAGTTCATCGAGCGGGAGTCGGTCGCGCGGGCGACCACGCAGCGGAAATAGCCGGACAGGACAGGGCCGTTGGGGCCGATCTTCGGAGGAACTCCGGTCGGTACCGGTCCGGCATGGCCATGATGTACGGCATGAAGCTGGTCAAGCGGTGTCTCCTGCTCGCCTTCCTGGCCGCCGTCGCCGTCGGCTACGTCCAGCTCCTGTGGTACGGGCCCTGGTGGATCGACGGGGCCCATCTGCGCACCCGCGATCTCCAGGCCGCGGACGGCGTGGTCAGCACCGGCTTCCGCACCGCGCTGGTCGCCCTCGGGGCCGGGTTCATCGCGGCGGTCGGCCTCCTGTACACGCACCGCACGCTCCAGCACACCCGGGTCAAGGACCAGGAGCAGGCGGAGATCGCGCGCGAGGGGCAGGTCACCGACCGGTACGTGGAGGCGATCAAGCTGCTCGGCTCGGCGAATCTCACCGAGCGGCTGGGCGGGATCTACGCGCTGCAACGCATCATGCACGACTCGCGCAAGGACCATCCGACGGTCGTCAACGTGCTGGCGGCGTACGTCCGTACGCACAACGCGGCCCCCGGCGAGGGGACCGGCGGGCACCAGGACGCGGACCGGGCCGGGCACGGCCGCGCCCGCCCGCTGCCCGAGGACATCCGGACCGCCCTCGCCGTGATCTCCGGCCGGCCGGCACGCGATCTTCCCGGTGAGCACGTGGATCTGCGCGGCGTCGACTTCCGCCGGGCGGACCTGCGCGGCATGGGCTTCATGGGGATGGACCTCGGGGGCGCGGACCTGCGGGAAGCGGATCTGCGCGGGGCCGCGCCGGGCAGCGCCGACCTGTCCGGTGCCGGCCTGCGGGAGGCGAATCTACGGGGTGCCGTCCTGGTTCGCGCCCGCCTGGCGGAGGCCGACCTCCAGGAGGCGAGCCTGCGGGGCGCCGTCCTGTGGTCCGCGGATCTGCGGGACACCAACCTCCAGGCCGCCGATCTGACCGAGGCCGACCTCGAAGGCGCCGACCTCACGCGGGCCAACCTGCGTGGGGCGAACTTCCTCTACGCCGACCTGGGGGGCGGAGCTGGAGGCCGCCGACCTGCGCGGTATCGACCTGGAGAACACGGACCTCAAAACGGTGCCGCTGTCGGACCACGGCTACCTGGCCGCCGACCAGCTCGCGCGGGCGCGCCTGCACCGCTCGACCCGGCTGCCTCCGGAGCCGGCCCGGGACGCCGGGGTGCTGGCCCGCGTGGCCGCGTGCGAGGCCGCGGGGCGGGCGTGAAGACCGGGGCGATGTGCGCCGTACGACGCGGGCGCGAAGCCGGTGGGACGGTGTGCGCCGTACGACGCGGGCGCAAAGCCGGTGGGACGGTGCACGCCGTACGACGCGGGCGTGAACCCACCGGGTCGGAGTACGCCTCACGACGCGGCCGGGGCCGTACACGTACCCGTCAGGCATCCGCCTCGATCTCCCGCGACGGCACCGACCGCTTTCCTTTGCCCACACCCGACGCTTCGGCCGCCGCGTGCAGCGAGCGCAGGGCCAGCAGGAGCACCCCGATGTCGTCGAGGAGGACCGGGTCGGGCAGCAGATCGACCGGGGAGAGCACATAGAGCAGCGCTCCCCAGTACGCGATCTTGTTCTCCAGCGGTACGCCCGCCTCGCGCAGGACGGCGCGGGCACGGACCACCTTGACCAGGAGCACGATCGCCGCGCCGACCATCACCGCCAGCAGGACCGCGACGATCACCACGACCGCCCACATCTCACCGCTCATTCCTGACGTCTTCCCTCCGTCGCCCGTGGAATACCGGCCGCGTCCGGCATTCTTCCTCCGGCGCGGACGGCACCCACGTCAACGAGTGATCAGGGATGGCGAAACGGCTCGTGGGACGGGCGGGGCCAGAGTTTTTCACGGGCCCCGCCGGCCGCCCCGGCGGTCAGTGCAGCAATTCCGGATCGGGTTTCCGCTCCTCGCGGATGATTTCCCGTTGTTTCGCCGGTGGCGCGCCGGGCATTCTGCCCCGCGAGTGGAATCGCATTTCCTCCACGCTCTTCTGCATGGACACCCGGAGTTTTTTGCCCAACGGCCTTTCCACGAGCCGGTGCACCGCCCAGGAAAGGGCCAGCATGAATGCCACGATCCCGGGCAGCAGCACGGCCGCGGGCACCCGGCTGCGCAGCAGGTCGATAAGGGTGAAACCGACATACATGTGGAGCAGGTAGAGCGGATAGGTCAGCGATCCGGCGGTGGACAGCCAGCGCCACTGGAGTTTGTCGAACCACCCCAGCGCGATGGCGGCCATCAGCGCGAAGGCCAGCAGCACCCCCAGGCGTACCGGCCAGCCGTGCGCCATGTCCGCCTTCGCGCCGAGATTCATCACCAGCCGTCCGCGCAGATAGTGCTGGGCGAGCAGGAAGGAGACCGCGACGATCGCCCACAGCAGGACGGTGGGCCGGAAACGGTGCATGAGGTAGAAGGCGATGCCCGCGATGAAGTACGGGGAGTACGGCGCTATGGCCCATACCGACAGCAGGTCGCTGTTGGACTTCAGCGCCACCACGCCGGCCACCGTCCACAGGCCGCAGAACAGCACGCACCTGCGGTAGGTGACCCCGCGGAACACCACGATCGCGAACAGCAGATAGAACTTCAGCTCGACGAACAGCGTCCAGTAGGCGTCGTCCACATCGGGGACGCCGACCCCCTGCTGGAGCATGGTGAGATTCGTCAGCACCGTTTCCCAGTTGTCCGCGCTGCGGACGTTCGGCCACACGGTCAGAACCGCCGCGGTCAGCAGTACGGCGACCCAATAGGCCGGATAGAGACGGGAGACGCGAGAGGTCACGAAATCGCCCAGGGAACGGCCCCAGGCGCTCATACAGATGACGAACCCGCTGATCAGGAAGAAGACTTCGACGCCCAGCCAGCCGTACTCCGACAGGTGGTAGACGACCGGGGAGAAAGCGTTCGGGTCCTCGCCCCAGCCGTCGCGCAGGGTGATGTAGTGATAAGCCAGGACCATCAGGGCGGCCAGCAGCCGCAGTCCGTCGAGGACACGCAGTCTGGGCCGCGGCGCCTCCCCTTGCGGGCCGGGAGGGTGTTCTGGCGCGGCGTAAAGCATCCGGGTCCTTAACGACGGTGCGGCGGCAGCCTGTCCGAGTTTCACGGTAAACGACGGGAAATGCGCGAACGGATCGCGGAGTTTAGCGTACGACACCACACCTGCCCCATGTCCACAACGTCGACGAACTTCCTGAAGTCGCCTTCCTGCGCAGGTCAGCGGGGTATCCCCGGGCAGCGCCGGCGGCGTTTGTGAGAAAAGGATGAGAAACCGGGGCGGCGGCGAACCGTGCGGACGAAAAAGGAGTCGGGGCGGAAACCGGCACGCTCCGGCAACGCGCGCCCCCGGCATGCCGGTCCGCGCCGCAGCGAGCGCTGTCCGGGCTCCGTTCGCGCCGCCCCGTGCGCCCGTCCCTGGTGCTCCCCCGTCCCCGGCCACCCGCCGCCCGAACCCGGACCGGCCCCTTCCAGTTATGGCGAAGTTGTTGCCAGCAGCCTCAGTTGCCCCAACAATGCGCACGTCAAAGCCGAAGGAACTTCGGCCACAGATTCTGAGAGGACCCCCACATGAAAAGCCCTCTCGTCGGTGCCCTGGCCACGGCCGTCCTGGGCACCGCCGCCCTCGTGGGCACCGCCGGAACCGCCGGCGCGGCCACGGTCACGGACGCCGCCGGGCATACGGCCGCGCCCTCGCTCCACCGGACGACGGATGCCACGGCCACCGCGGTCAAGGCGGTCCCCAGAGCCGTGAACTATGCCGGTACCGTGGCGCTCAGCAACTGCTCGGGATCGATCGTGCGCATGCCCAATTCGACCGACAACGATCCGGCCCTGGTCCTGTCCAACGGCCACTGCCTGGAAGGCGGCATGCCGGACGCGGGCGAGGTCATCGTCGACCAGCCCTCCAGCCGCAGCTTCACCGTGCTCAGCGCCTCGGCCGGCAACCTCGGCACGGTCCGCGCCACCAAGGTCGTCTACGGCACGATGACCGACACCGATGTCTCGCTCTACGAACTCTCCTCCACCTACGCCCAGATAAAGCAGCGCTACGGCATCAAGGCGCTGGACATGGCCACCACCCACCCGGTCAAGGGCGCCGCCATCGCCGTCGTGTCCGGGTACTGGAAGAAGACCTACAACTGCAACGTGGACGGCTTCGCCTACCGGCTGAAGGAGGGCAACTGGACCTGGAAGGACTCGGTCCGCTACACCTCCCCCTGCAACGTCATCGGCGGCACCTCGGGCTCTCCGGTGATCGACGTCGCCTCCGGCAAGGTGGCGGCCGTCAACAACACGATCAATGAGAGCGGCCAGCGCTGCACGCTCAACAACCCGTGCGAGGTCGACGCCAACGGCCGCGTGAGCGTGCGCCGCGGCATCGGCTACGCCCAGGAGACGTACGAGATACCCAAGTGCTTCGGCACCGGCAACAAGCTGGACCTGAGCCGCCCGGGCTGCGTCCTGCCCAAGCCGTAGTCCGCACACCGGCGGGCACCCCGCGTGCTCGCCGGTCCGGCCCCTCCCCCGCCGGGCCCCCTCCGTACGCCGGACGGCCGCCGTCTTCACCCGGCGGGGTGAGGCACCCCGGGGTCCGTCCGACGCGTCCGCCCGCGCGGGCGGTGGTGTGGCACGGTCGGACCATGAACGCGGCATCCGACATCCGGTCCCAGGCCACCACCCTCGCCCGCGACCTCGGCGGGCCGTGGCAGCCGGACGACGCCGACCGCAACCTCGCCCTCACCCTGGTCCTCGCCCGCGACGACAACGGCGGCCGGCTCACCGCCCGGATCATCACCCACATCCTGCTGAACGCGTCCTGGGGCCTGAAGCCCATCGGCGCCATGTACCAGCTGATGGCCTGCACCGCCGACTTCCTGGACGATCCGAAGCAGCGCGAGTCGGACGCCGGCCGGGAAGCCCTGGACGCCGTCAACCGCCTCCTCGACACGGTCGCCGCGCTGCCCCCGGACGGCATCTGACCACAGCGCCGCCGGTTCCGACCGCGGCGCTACGGTTTCGGCCGGACGACCTGTACGGCGACCCCGGTGGCCCGCAGGGCGGCGACTTCCCCGGCGGGGGTGGCCGTATCCGTGACGACCGTCCCGTAGCGGGCGGCGGTGCCGTACGCATACGTGGCGCGCTTGCCGAACTTGGCGTGGTCCACGAGGAGTACGGCCTCCTCGGCGGCGGCCAGCATGGCCTCCTTGACCTCGACGTACTCCCGCAGCGGATGGAACAGCCGCCCGTCGAGGACGGCGGTGGCGGACATCAGCACCAGATCGGCGTGCAGCCGGGCGAGGGCGCCGCCGACCTCCGGGCCGGTGCAGGAGTTGAACTCGCCGTGGTACCGGCCGCCGAGCAGGGTGACATCCACGCCGGCCACCGCGCCCAGGCGCTGGGCGAGGCCGACCGAGTTGGTGATCACCCTGATCCGGTCGGCCGGGTCCCGCCGGGCCAGCAGGCCGGCCAGCGGGTAGAGCGTGGTGGAGTCGTCCATCAGCACGGTGCTGCCCGGCGCGATCCGGCCGGCCACCGCGGCGCACAGCGCCGTCTTGGCCGCCAGCCCCGTGCCCTCCCGGAAGCGCGTGGCGGTCTCCATGGTCAGCGCGGGGAAGGCGACGGCCCGGCCGCGCTCCTTGCGCAGCAGATGGCGGGCGGCGAGGTCGTCGAGGTCGCGGTGCATCGTCATCAGGCTGACGTCGAAGCGGTCGGCGAGCGCGTCGATGCGCAGGGCGCCGTGGTCGGCGACATAGCGCAGGACGGCCTGCCGCCGCTGTTCGACGCCGGCCTGCGACAGCCGTGCCTTGGCGGCCATGCGGCGCTCCTCCTTCTCCGTGCCGTGGTGTCCGGTGCTCAGCCGGGCTGCGGGCACACCACGGGCTTGATCGTCGTACGGTCCCGGGCGGCCGCGGTGAGCGCCTGCTCCGCGTCCGCCAGGCCGTACCGGTGGGAGACCAGCCGGTCCAGCCGTACGTCGCCGGAGGCGGCCAGCGCGATGGCGGCCGGCCAGGTGTTGGCGTACCGGAAGGTCCCGGTGACCTCGATCTCGAAGTTTTGCACATGGGCCAGCGGCAGCGGCACGGTGTCGCCGCCCATGCCGACCAGCACCGCCCGGCCCGCGCGCCCGACGCAGCGGATCGCCTCGTCGGCGACGGCCGGGACGCCGGAGCACTCCAGGAGGACATCGGGTTCGTACCCGGTGTCGGCGAGCCGGGCGCTGCGTACGTCCACCGCGGCGGTGGCGCCCAACTCCCGCGCCAGGTCGAGGCGTTCGGGGGCGATGTCGGTGACGACGACCTCGACGGCGCCGAAGGCGCGGGCCGTCTGGACGGCGACCAGCCCGATCGGCCCGGCCCCGGTGACCAGCACCCGCGCGCCGGGCCCGATCCGCCCCTTGCGCGCCGCCCACACGCCGACGGACAGCGGCTCCAGCAGGGCGGCGGTCTCGGCGGTCAGGGTGCCGGGGACGGCGTGGGCGAAGTGCTCGTCGATGGCGACGTACTCGCACAGCGCGCCGTCGACCGGCGGGGTGGCGTAGAAGGACACGTCGGGGCACAGGTTGTAGCGGCCGTGGCGGCACTGCCCACAGGTGCCGCACGGTACGCCGGGCTCCAGGGAGACCACCTGTCCCGGCTGGTGGCGGGTGGCGCCGGGGCCGAGGGCGACGACCGTGCCGCCTGGCTCGTGGCCGAGCACCATCGGGGCGCGGACGACGAAGTCGCCGATCCGTCCGTGCTCGTAGTAGTGCACGTCCGAGCCGCAGATGCCGACGGCTTCGACGCGGACCAGCACCTGCCCCGGCCCGGGGCGCGGCACCGGCCGCTCCTCGATCCGCAGGTCCTTGGGCGCGTGCAGGACGGCGGCGCGCATGGTCGCGGGGACGTGATCGGGCAGCGGAGCGGGCATGGCGGCGTTCCTCGGGAGTCGGCGGGCGGGGCGTACGGATAGCGGTCGCCAACATTCTTAGCAGATCTCATCAGCATTGTTAACACAAATTGCGTGATGTTATCGGAGCACGGCACAGATCACCCATGGCTCCGTAACGCCCCTCACCCCTCACCGATCGGGGGCGGTCACTCAGCGATCGGCTTCTTTCACTCGGGCACAGTGCGGCAAAGGCATCGGGCAGTACCGGCCACATCCGGCGGTGATCGCCCGCGCCCTGATAGACAACAGCGGTCATGAGGCAGGCTCCTCCGACCGGCCGAGTGCGGACATGCCGTCCGTGCGCCGTCCGGAGATCCCGTGGGGCGGCCACAGGTGCCGTCGAGGAAACGACGAGGTGCCATGGTCCGGTGTGACAGCGGTGCGACCGGTTCCCGCCCGGAGGAGGGCGGCGCCCTGCCGGCGGGCGGACGCGCGACCGGGGCCGCGTTGAGCGCCGTACGCGTCGAGGAACTTCTGATCAAGCACCTGGGGTGCGACGAAGCCCAGGCCCGCGCCTGCGCGAGCGGCCTGCTGGGCACCCCGGCGGCCGATGGCACCGGTCCGCCGCCCGCCGCCCGGACGGTGTACGGCGCCGGCCGCCTGACCGGCGCCGTCGAGGACCGCGTCGTGCGGGCCACCGGAGTGAAGGCCCGTGCGGGAACGGTCCCGCACGACTTCGGGCCGTACGACGGCACGGCGGACCTGACGGCCGCCCATAACCCCGTCGAGCTGGCGCAACGGCTCCTTGAGCGGGCCGAGGAAACCGGCGCCACGGCGGTGCTGCTGGCCGTCGTGGACGAGGACGGCGGACTCCGGACGAGCGGGGCCGCCGGGTCGGCGGCACGGACGGACAGCGACTGGTCGCAGATACCGCTGCACTGCATACTCCCGCTGGCCCGGATGTCCGCGGCGGACCAGCAGGTGTGGCTCGACGACGAGGCCGGTGACCGCAGCCTGACCTGGGTGTCGGCGGGCCGCGACCGGCCCGGCGGGCCCCGCACCCCCGGGAGCGGCGGCGGACCGGGCACCGCGGTGTGCGCGGTCTGCGTCATCTGGTCCGGCCCCGAGCGCCCGGCACCCACGGCCCGCGACCGGCTGGAGGCGCTGGCCGACTGCGCCGGGCAGCGGCTGCGCGGGCTGGCCGCCCTGAAACCGCCGGACGAGGGTGTACAGACGGCCTGGCTGGACGCGGTCATCGACGCGGTTCCCGTACCGGCCGCGCTGCTGCGCCCACTGCGCGACGGGCTCGGCCGGGTCGTGGAGTTCACCATGGAGCGCTGCAACGCACGCGCCACCGACATCCTGGGCCGCACGCCGGACCAGATCACCGGCAACCGGCTGCCGGAAACCTTCCCCGGCATGATCCTTTCCGGGATCTTCGACGCGTACGTGGCGGTCCTGGAGACCGGCGTCCCGCTCGACCGGGGACCGTTCTCGTACGAGGAGCCCTTCCAGGGCGTCACACATCCGGCCGTACTGAGCGTGCGGGCCCAGCGTGCGGCCGGCGGCCTGCTGGTGACATGGCAGTTCCACGACGGGCAGACGCACCCGAGCACCCGGATCGACGACGACGAGCGGCTGGTCAACCTCGGCTGGGCGGAGTGGAAGCCGGCCACCGGCGGCGTGACATGGTCCCGGCGGATGTACGACATCCTCGAACGGCCGCCGGAACTCGGCCCGTTGCCGCTGGACGCGCTGTCCGGGTACGTCATCGAGGAGGACCTGCCGACCGTCGTGAAGGCCGTGCAGTCACTGGCCCGCGCCCCCGGACCGGTGCACTTCGAGGTCCGTACGCGCGCTTTTGACGGCCCCCGCCACGTGAGCGTCAGCGCCGAACTGCTCCGCGACAGCCTGGGCAACCTCGTGGCCCTGCGCGGTGTCGTCCAGGACGTGACCGACGTCCGGCGGACGGAAGCGGCACTGGAGGCGACGCGGCGGGAGGCCGAGAGCCGGCAGCTGCGGATGGCGGAGGAACTGCAACTGGCGCTGCTGCCACGGGCGCACACCACCCTGCCGGGGCTGCGGGCCGCGATCCGGTACCAGCCCGCCGAGAACTGCGCCCGCGTGGGCGGCGACTGGTTCGAGGCCACGCCGCTGCCCGACGGCCGGGTACTGATCGCCATCGGCGACGTGCTCGGGCACGGCCTCCAGGCCGCCGCGGGCATGGCGCAGCTGCGCAACGCGCTGCTCGGGATCGCGTACACCGGCGCCGACGCGGCCCGTATCCTCGACTGTCTGAATCTACTCGCCTTCCACGGCCACGACGAGTCGCTCAACGCGACCGCGGTCGTGGGCCACTTCGATCCGCAGCGACGCACCCTGACCTGGGCCCGCGCCGGTCACCCACCGCCCGTCCTGGTACGCGGCGACCGGGCCACCGAGCTGGTCAACGACGACGGGACCTCGCTGGGCGCCAGCCTGGACCCCGGTTACGCGTGTAAGACGCTGACGCTGCGCCCCGGCGACCGCGTGATCCTCTACACCGACGGCCTGGTCGAGCGCCGCTCCGACCGGTCCGGCAACCGCGAGGACCTGCTGCTGTCCGCCGCCCGCCAAGGCGCGCACGGCGACCCCGAGGCCCATTTGGAGACATTGCTGTCCGTCCTGCACACCAATCCGGAGGACGACACGTGCGTCATCGTCCTGCATGTGGGGAGTTGAGCGGAGGCACCGGCACGGCTGCCGCGGACCCGTCAGGGCGAGGGGTTCGGCCAACCTTCGCCGACTTCGGCAAGTTGGCGTTTTCGATCGGCTGTTCGCGGCTAGGTTGTGCGGTGGGTCCGATGCCGCATTCCCCCGTGTGCGGCATCGGACCCACCACGCCCCGACGGCCATGGGCCGTCAGCCGCACGCGACCTCATGAAGACCGGATGACCGGATCGGGCGCCGTGCCGCGCACAGCAGGCTGCCGCTGTTGTCACCCCAACTCGACTTGTACGGCCCGCGCGTGATGGGGCGCAGGCCGTCGTCCGCGGTCCAGGAACCCGAGCGCCGACCAACACCGCCGGCCCCCACCACGGCCCCAATTCACCCCGCGCTCCCCTCCTGCCATTCTGCCCACGACATGTTCCAGCCGTTGAGGCCGTTGTCCGGCTTCACGGTCCGTTCCGGGGAGTTCTTCACGGACACGACGTCGCCGATGAGCGAGTTCTCGAAGAACCACTTGCCCGGGGTGTCGCCGCCACCGCCCTCGTTGTCCTGGAGGCCGATGCAGCCGTGGCTCGTCCCGGTCCGGCCGAAGACCGACAGATCGCCCCAGTACTTGCCGTGGACGAACGTGCCGGAGGTGGACAGCCGCATCGCGTGCGGCACATCGAGTTTGTAGGAGTCCTTGCCGAAGCCGACGGTCGAGCCGTCCATGCGGGTCTGGGTGAACTTCTCGGAGATGACCATCTGGCCGTTGTACGTCGGAGTCTTCGGACCGCCGCCCGTGATCGGGATCGATTCGACCGTCCTGCCGTCCCGCATCACCGTCATGGTCTGCGTGTTCATGTCGACGGTGGAGACCTGCGAGCGGCCGACGGTGAAGTTCACCGTCTTGGACTGCACGCCGGTGATGCCCTGGCCGCCCTTGACCCCGTCCAGG